>CABUTO010000018.1 GCA_902494535.1 uncultured Collinsella sp. | reverse complement strand
TCGGGCGGCAGGTTGAGGAGCTCGTCGCCGGGACGGTGCAGGCAGACCTTCCTGAGCTTGCCGATCTCGGAAGGCACGTGCAGACCTTTCGTCATGGCCTCCTACCTTTCTTTCGGGCCTTTCGGCCGAATCTCTCAGCGCCCTTCCATAGCGGACGCTGCTTGCTGACAGCTCTAGTTATATCCAAATTCCACCCGCAATTCCACCTCGCCCCCGAACGGTCAACAAAGTGCGATGAACGGTATATCGCATGAGATTCCCCCATAATGTACTTCGGCGTTCTAAAGTAACTTTTCTAAGGTAAACGCTCTTTTTTCCTAAAAACTATTTGCAATTGCATCTCTAAACTTTTGATTCAGAATTGCATAGCTAAATCGGTTTTATGTATATAAATGATGTTTGTTTACGTTTCCGCCTGCATTCAATGATATTCAGCTATCCATCATTCTTATTCACACTTACGTACCAGTTGAGTGAGGATATAGACCGCTTGCAGACGAGCAGGGCGTCAGTCCTATAACTTGTCAGCGTAAGAAGTAGGTAAAGATACCGTTCACGCGATACGTCAGTGCCAGCGGTCGACTAAATTGAGACAATAGTGAATTAGAGTTAGGCTACCGTCCTCTACGGGGACTGAACGGACAGATGCATATGCCGAGCAAAATCGAAAAGAAGCAAGCCGCCGCAAAGCTGCGCAAGCCGCCGCGCGACTTCTCGTACACGCAAAACCGAGAGCTTAGCTGGCTGCGCTTTGACAACCGCGTGCTTGACGAAGCCTTCGATGAGACCGTTCCGCTGTTCGAGCGTCTAAAGTTCGTGTCGATTTTCGAGTCCAACCTCGACGAGTTTCTCATGGTGCGCGTGGGCGGCCTGTCCGATCTGGCAGAGCTCAAAAAACAACCTGTCGACAACAAGAGCAATATGACCGCCTCCGAACAGGTCGATGCTGTCATGGCCGAAATGCCCGGGCTCCTTACCCGTTGGGAGTCCATCTTTAAGAGCATCGAGGGCAAGCTCGACACCTTGGGCGTTCACCGCGCCCGCATCGATTCGCTTACGCCCGAGGAGCGCACCTTTGTAACCCGCTACTTCCAGGCCTACGTGTCGCCGGTCATCTCGCCGTTGGTCATTGACCCGCGCCATCCCTTCCCCAACCTGCGCAACGGCGCACTCTATCTGGCTTGTGGCCTGGACGGCGTCACCGACGAGGAGAGCTTGCTGGGCCTTATCGAGATTCCCGCCTCGATGAACCGCGTGGTCGAGATCCCCTCGCCCACCGGCACCTACTCCTACATCTTGCTCGAGGACGTCATCCTCGCCTGCCTGGACAGCTGCTTTGGCTCCTACAAGCCACTCGACCGCGCGCTCATCCGAGTCACCCGCAACGCCGACATCGATCCGGACGGCGAGGGCGTCGAGGAGGAAGAGGACTACCGCCAGCACATGAAGCGCATCCTCAAGAAGCGCCTGCGTCTGCAGCCGGTAGTGCTCGCGGTCTCGGGGTCGCTCGAGAAGGCGACGCTCAAGACCATCCGCAAGGCGCTCGAGCTTTCGCGCCGCTCTGTCTTTACCTGCGATATCCCGCTCGACCTGGGCTACGTCTTTGGCATTGAGGGCAAGATTCCCGAGCACCTGCGCAACGAGCTGCTCTTTACGCCGTTTAAGCCGCAGCCCAACCCCACCATCGACATGACCCGCTCCATCCGCGAGCAGGTGCTGCAGCACGACAAGCTGCTCTTTTATCCCTATGAGGCCATGAACCCGTTCTTGGACCTGGTGCACGAGGCCGCCTATGACCCCGAGTGCATCTCGTTGCGCATCACGCTCTACCGCGTGGCCAAGCAGAGCCGCCTGTGCGAGTCGCTGATCGATGCCGCCGAGAACGGCAAAGAGGTCACGGTGCTCATGGAGCTCCGCGCGCGCTTTGACGAGCAGAACAACATCGAGTGGGCCGAGCGCCTGGAAGAGGCCGGCTGCACCGTCATCTACGGCTCCGAGGGCTTTAAGTGCCACTCCAAGATCTGCCAGCTCACCTATCGCGAGGGCATGGCGCTAACGCGCCTGACGCTGCTGGGCACCGGCAACTTTAACGAGAAGACGGCCAAACTCTACAGCGACTTTATGCTCATGACCGCCCACCCCGGCATCGGCGAGGACGCCAACCTATTCTTCCGCAACCTGTCGCTGGGCAATCTGCGCGGCGATTACCGCTTCCTGGGTGTGGCGCCCGTAGGCCTCAAGCCGCTCATCATACGCGGTCTGGATCGCGAGATTCAGCGCGCTCTCGCTGGCGAGCCCGCCCGCGTGTTCTTTAAGCTCAACTCGCTCACCGACCGCGAGGTCATCGACAAGATCGCCGAGGCATCGTGCGCTGGAGTCCGCGTGGACATGATCATCCGCGGCATCTCGTGCCTCAAGCCCGGTGTTCCGGGCAAGACCGAGAACGTGCATGTCCGATCCATCGTCGGACGCTTTTTGGAGCACGCCCGTGTTTACGCTTTTGGCGTGGACTCGGACATGATTTACCTGAGCTCGGCAGACATGATGACACGCAACACCGAGCACCGCGTGGAGATCGCCTTCCCCGTGCTCGACCCCACCTGCCGCGCCCTGGTACACGAGTACATGGGCATGCAGCTGCGGGACAACGTGAAGGCACGCAGTCTGACGAGTGACGGCACCTGGGTTCCCGTGGAGCGTGCAGAGGGTGAGAAACCCTTCAACTCGCAGGAAGCCCTGCTGGAGCGTGCCTATCGCAACGCCGAGGCCGCGCCCGAGCCCGTCATTGAGGCGGAACCTGCCCCCGAGGCCGAGCCGCAGCCAGTAGCACCCAAGGTCCAAGAGGTCCAGGCGACCGTCATTGAGCCCGAGCCTGCACCTGCACCTCGGCCCGAGACGCAGGTCACCAAGCCCGCACCCGAGACGAGCGCCCGTCGCGATAAGCCCGCTGGCAAGACCAAGGCCATCGAGCGCCATCGCCCCGGTCGCGTGCGCATGGGCCTGGGCCTGATCGGCCTGGGTCTTAAGACGCTCATTACCGGCAAGACGAAATAGTCGTTTGTAGAAGCAGTTTGTAGAAGCGCCCCGCATTTGAGGAAAGCCTCAGATGCGGGGCGCTTTTCCCTGCTACCATGGTGCGAACAACAACGCGAATGACAGGCAGGAATATGAAGCTCACTATAGAATCGATGACCTACGGCGCCGACGGGCTGGCGCACGCCGACAACGGCAAGGCCGTCTTTGTGCAGGGTGCCGTGGCAGGCGACACCGTCGAGGCCGAGGTCGTACAGGACGGCAAGTCGTTCATGCGCGCCCGCACCACCGAGATTCTGGAGCCAAGCCCCGATCGCATTCAGCCTCCCTGCCCCTTCGTGGGCATCTGCGGCGGCTGCTCGTGGGGCAATCTCTCACGCACGGCACAGCTCGCCGCCAAGGAGCAAAACCTGCGCTCCACGCTCGAGCGCATCGGCAAGTTCGCTCCTGAGCAGGTCGATGAGTTGGTACAGCCCATCTGCCACACCAAGGACGACTGGGGCTACCGCAATAAAATCGAGCTCGAACCGACCGTCGTCAACGGTCGCGTGCGCCTTGGCATGCACGGTGTCGACCCCAGCAAAATCGTGACCGTCGATACGTGCCCGCTGTTCGATAAGCGCTTCCCGAAGGCGCTCAAATCGGTCGTCGGCGCACTCAACTATCTAAGCGGCAGCCATGACTTGGGGCTCGAACGCGTGGGCATTCGTGCATCGCGCCGCACCAAGGCACTCGAGGTCGCACTCTGGACGCCCACAGGCTCTTTTCCGCGCTCGCAGGTCTCCCGCGTGCTGGCGGACGCCGCTCACCCCACGAGCATCGTGCGCGTGATGAGCAAGGGCGAAAAGAAGGCCCGCCGTGTCTCCAAGGTCGAAATGCTCGCCGGAGAGGGCTCATGGACCGAGAATATCGCCGAGGGTCAGATGCGCTTGTCTGCCCCGTCTTTTTTCCAGGTCAACACCAAGGGTGCCGAGATTTTGATCGATCTTGTCATGGAAGCGCTCGACCCGCAGGAAGACGAGCTTGCCGTGGACCTGTACTGCGGTGCCGGCACCTTTACCCTGCCGCTCGCCCGCCGCTGCGACTTTGTCGCCGCCGTCGAGGCCTACGGCCCCGCTGTGCGCGATCTACGCCGTAACCTAGAGATCAACAAGCTTGACAACGTCGACGTCATTGGCGGAGACGCGGTGCGCGAGTTCCCCGACCAGGATGCCGACGTCTTGGTGGTCGACCCGCCGCGCGCAGGCCTCGCCCCCGAGGCGATCAACCTTATCGCCAGCACGAGTGCTCGCGATGTCGCCTACGTGAGCTGCGACCCGGCCACCCTGGCGCGCGATCTCAAACGCTTTGTCGAAGAAGGCACCTTCTCCCCCGTAAAGATCACGCCAGTCGACCTGTTCCCACAAACCTTCCACTGCGAGACCGTCGTCCACCTTAAGCGCAACTAGCCACTTAATCATTGCTCAGAAAAATCATTGGGAAATCGAGCGTGGCAAGCGGAGGTCTTCGGGGTATAAGACGGCTAATTGTATGCCGCCTATGAAAGGAACCCTCATGCCCAGCGTTGCCGTTCTCGCCGCCGATGGCTTTGAAACTATTGAATGCTTGACCATGGTCGATGTCATGCGTCGCGGCGGCGTGCGTGCCACGCTCGTCTCGATCATGCCCACGCGCGAGGTCGTAAGCTCGCTGCAGATCCCCGTGACCTGCGATGCGCTCTTTGATGAGATCAACTTTGACGAGTACGACTGCGTCGTGCTGCCCGGCGGCCTGCCCGGTGCCACCAACCTGCGCGCAGATCAGCGCGTCTGCGACGTGGTCTGCGAGTTCGCCGCAACCAAGCACGTCGCCGCCATCTGCGCCGCCCCGTTTATCCTGGGCGAGCTCGACCTGCTCGAGGGGCGCCATGCCACGTGCTTCCCTGGCTTTGAGAAAAGCTTCCCCGAAGGCGCCTATACCGGCGAGAAGGTCACGCAAGACGGCAACATCATCACTGCCAGCGGCATGGCACAGTCCCTCCCCTTTGCATTGGAGCTGCTGCGCACGCTCGCCGGCGACAAGGCCGTCGAGAAGGTCGCCGAGGGCATCCAACTATGATTTTGGCTTCGCAATCGCCGCGCCGCATAGAGCTGATGCGCGAGGCAGGCTACAACATTCGCGTGATTCCCGCGGATATCGACGAAACGCCCTTTGATGGCGAGGCCCCGCTCACGCTTGTCGAGCGCTTGGCACGCGCCAAGGCGGCTGCCGTTGCTGCCGAGTATGCCGAGCCCAATGAGCTGACGGTCGCGGCCGACACCATCGTCACCTTTGACGGCAAGATTCTGGGCAAGCCGGCAACCGAGGACGAGGCGCGCACTATGCTCCGTGAGCTTTCGGGCCGCACGCACCAGGTCGCAACCGGCGTCTGCATCGTTAAGGCAGGCGATACGGCCGCCCCGCATGCCGCCGAAAGCCTGTCCTTTGTCGATGCGACCGACGTGACGTTCTACGAGCTCACCGACGAGCAGATCGAGCACTACGTCGCCTCGGGTGAGCCCATGGACAAGGCCGGCGCCTACGGCATTCAGGGCACAGGAGGACGCATGCTCGTGCACGATATTTCGGGCGACTTCTATAACGTGGTGGGCCTACCCATCGCCCGCGTCGCGCGCGCGATTCAAAAACTCTCGTAATTGCATCTGGCGCTGGGTATCCCCCGGCGCCTACAATTTTGGCGTACCGTACGGATCCCGACCGGGCACAAGGCGCGGCGGAAAACCGATAGGAGTTAAACATGGATACACTGCTCGAGGCCATTGACGTCTGCGATGTCGATGGCTTTTGCTATGGCAACTATACGGACGAGGAGGCCGGCACCGGTTGCACCGTAATCGTGGCACCCGAGGGCGCCACCGGCGGTGTTGACGTTCGCGGCGGTGCTCCCGCTTCGCGCGAAACCGACCTGCTGCGACCTGAGAACACCGTCGACAAGGTCCACGCCGTCTGCCTTTCGGGCGGATCGGCCTTTGGCCTCGAGGCTGCAAGCGGCGTCGCTCGCGAGCTTGAGAGCCGCGGCATCGGCCTTCCCGTCGGCCCCACGCAGGTGCCTATCGTGTGCTCCAGCTGCATCTTCGACCTTGCCTTTGGCGACCCCACCGTGCGCCCCGACATTGAGGCCGGCATCGCCGCCGTGTGCGAAGCACTCGACCACACCCCCACCAAGCTCGAACAGGGCAACGTAGGCGCCGGCACGGGCGCCACCGTGGGTAAGCTCATGGGGCCTGCCACCTGCATGAAGGCCGGCCTTGGAGCTGCCGCCGTGGCACTCGGCCCCATCAAGGTGGGCGCCGTGGTCTCGGTCAACGCCTGCGGCAACGTTGTCGACCCCTTCACCGGCGAGTGGGTCGCCGGTATGCGCGCCGCAGCCGATAGCGACCAGATCGTCGACATGGAACTCGCAGCCTTTGCCGCCGCCGGATCCATGCAGATGCCGCTCGACCGCACCAACACCACCATCAGCTGCATCGTCACCAACGTGGAACTCACTAAGGCACAAGCCACCAAGGTCTCCCAGATGGCCGCAGACGCCTACGCACACGCCATCCGTCCCACGCACACCACCAACGACGGCGACACCATCTACACCCTCGCCAGCGGCAAACTGGGCGCCCAGGCAAGCGCCGCCGTTCCCCTAGACCTGCTGGGCATGCTCGCCGTAAGGGCCTTGGAAACCGCCATCGTAAACGGAGCCAAAACCGCCAAAACCTCCCACGGCATCCCCGGCGCCGCGAAGTAGCCTAACCTGACCGGTTGCCCGGTGGGGCTTGGTTATGTTTGCTGCTCTACAGTCCTGGCTCGCACGAAGAGCACATTAAGTGCTCTTCGGCTCGTGCGGAACTCGCGACAAACATAACCAAGCCCCACCGGGCAACCTACCAACCAGATTCTTTTCAGCCCAGGCCCCTGTGTACCGCGCGTCGAAGATCTTCAAATTCAGGCAGCCTGACAATCGATTCTTATAGCAGAGGCCCCTTGGCCTTTAGTTTGATACAAGTTCCGCACGAGCCGGAAAGCACTTAATGTGCTTTCCGTGCGAGCAGGACTGTTCGCAGTAGCAAACTAAAGGCCAAGGGGCCCAGTCAACCTATCAGCAGCGATTACTCGGCAGCTAGTTGAATTTGAAGATCTTTGAGGCAAGACGGTATAGGCCGAGTGTGGTTTTGTCTCCGGCCCGTCCGCGCAGATTGGTGAAGAACCCGACCACGCCGTAGCGGGCACGACGATACATGCGCTCGTCGTAGGCCTTCAAATCATTCCACAGCGTCTTTAGGCGCTCGTCGGCGCAATCTTCCTCGGAAAGCTTGGTGAGCACCGAGCAGATCGCCATCATCATGGTGAAATAGCCCATCATGTACGAGCGCAGACGCGACGACTCAACATCGCTGTACAGGTGGTACGACTCCATCATGATGCGCGTCACACGGAACTGCTGGTCCAGACGCTTGACCATCGTGGCCTCGTTGACACTCTGGCCCTCGCGACCGATAAAGTAGCGATAGAGGTCGATGTCGGCGTAGTACATGGTCTTGCAACGCGGCAGCGGCACGTAGGCGTAGATGTTGTCCACATAGAACGTGTGCGGCGGCATGGGAAGGTTGGACTCGCGCAGCACATCCGTGCGATAGCACAGGCTGTGCATGAGTAGGTTCTGGTCCAGGCGGAAATGACCGATCTGATCCCAGGAAAAGATCTTTTTGCGCGGCAGGGCAAATTTGTAGCCAATAGCGGTATGCGTGCCCTCGTAAACCTTCTCGTACACGTAGTTCGAGATAAACAGGTCAACGCGCTGGTCACGCTCTTCAAAGCCACGCAGAATCGACAGCATAGTCGAAAGAGCCGCAGCATCGAGCCAGTCATCCGAGTCGACGACCTTGTAGTAGGTGCCCTGTGCCTCGCGCAGACCCGAAAGGACGGCAATACCGTGGCCGCCGTTCTCCTGGTGCACCGCGCGAATGATACCGGGATAACGTGCCTCCCACTCGTCGGCCTTATCGGCCGTCTCGTCCTTGGAGCCGTCGTCCACTACGATAATCTCGATATCGGTGGCGTAATTGCTCCCCTCCAAGATGGAGGTGATGCAATGGTCCATGTCCTTGGCGGCGTTATACGAGGGAATACCGAATGTTATGACTTTATGCATGGCAGGCGATAATCTCATCCGAAAGATCGAGGGCGGAATTGGTCACAGCGTCCATATCGTAGTAACGATACTCGGCCAGACGACCCACCGGGTGGAAGTTCGTCAGGTTCTGGACGCGCTCAAGATAGCGCTCATAGAGCTCACGGTTCTCGGGCTCAAGAATGGCGTAGTACGGCGTCTCGCCCGAGCCGGGCGTATAGGCCTTGGAATACTCCTTCATGATGGTGGTCTTGCCGGGCAGGATCTGACCGGTCATGTTCTTGAACTCGGTAATGCGCGTGTAGTCCTCGCTCGTGGTGTAGTTGACGGTGCCCACGGGCTGGAACTGGTCCATATCGAGCGTCTCGAACTTCATGTCGAGCGTGCGGTACGGTAGCGCGCCCAGATCGAGATTGAACAGCTCATCGAGCGGACCGGTGTAGACGATCTCGCCACCATAGACCTTGCCGTCGATCTTGACGGTAGTCTCGTCGATTTCAAAGAGGTCACGGGCGTCCACGTCGCAGAACACGTCGATCAGGTCGTGGTCGAGCATGTGCTCAAAGAGCGCCGTGTAGCCCTCCTGCGGCATGCCCTGGAAGGGAGCTTGCGGGAAGTAGCGGTCATCATCGCCCACAAAGACGGGAACGCGGCCGGTGATCGAGGGATCGATCTGATCGGGCGTCTGGCCCCACTGCTTCATGGTGTAATGTAAAAAGACGTTCTCGTAGACGTAATCGGCGACCTCGGCAAGATCCGGGTCGTTCTTCTTACGCAGCTCCATAATGGGCACCTTGACATCCTTGCCAAAGGTCTCCACGAGCTTCTGATACAGCTCCTCGCCGCGCTCGTCACCAAAGGCGAGCTTGAGACTCGCATGGTTGAAGGGCACGGGCATAAGGGTACCGTTGATGTTGGCGAGCACCTTGTGCTGATAATCCGTCCACTTGGTAAAGCGCGACAGGAAATTGTGCACGCGCTCGTTAAAGGTGTGATAGATATGCGGACCGTACTCGTGAATCAGGATTCCGGCCTCGTCAGTGCAGTCATAGGCATTGCCCGCAATGTGGCTACGGCGCTCCAAAACGGCAACACGATAGCCGATGGTCTCGGCAAGACGGCGGGCGCAAACGGCACCGGCATATCCAGCACCGACGACAATCATGTCGTACGCGCCGGCGTTAAAGCCTTCAGGCAGGCCTGAGGTAATCTGCATCGATACTCCTTGTCAAAAGCCACGGGCTCGTTAGCTGGGCTTTTCTCGAACATTCTTCGAGACATATTTATCAGAGCGATTATAGCGCTAATGCGTCCTATAATGAGCTTGCCACACAAGGAAAGCTCAAGCACCGCGGCGTACATAATTGAAAGGTAAACCCGCTAGCAGCGGGTTTATTCGTGAACAGCCGGGTGCCTGGAGCTTAGCGAAACGCTTGTAAGGAGTAACATGAGCGATTTCCTAAACCGTATGAAGTCTGCCGCCAAGGCCGACCTTAAGACGATCGTCCTGCCCGAGGGCGAGGATCCGCGCACTATCGTCGCGGCCACCAAAATCATCGAGGAGGGCCTGGCAAAGATCGTCATCCTGGGCAACCCCGACGAGATCAACGTTCCCGGCGCTACCGTCATCGACCCGCGCAATGCCGAGAAGCACGAGGAGTATGCGCAGAAGTTTGCTGAGCTCCGCGCCAAGAAGGGCGTTACCATCGAGCAGGCTCGCGCCCAGGTGATGGACGCCACCTACTTTGGCACCATGATGGTCAAGATGGGCGACGCCGACGGCCTGGTCTCCGGCGCCTGCCACTCCACCGCCGACACCTTGCGCCCTGCACTTCAGATCCTCAAGACCGCCCCGGGCACCAAGCTGGTCTCGGCCTTCTTCGTGATGTGCACCGACACCCCGCAGTTCGGCACCGACGGCACGCTGATCTTCGCCGACTGCGGCCTCAACATCAACCCGTCCTCCGACGAGCTCTCCGAGATCGCCATCGCCTCCGCTCACTCCTGGTCCACCTTCATGGGCAACGTTGAGCCGCACGTGGCCATGCTCTCCTACTCCACCATGGGCTCCGCCGGCGGCGAGGTCGCCAAGAAGGTCCAAGAGGCCGTAAAGTTCTGCAAGGAGAAGGCTCCCGAGCTCGCCATCGACGGCGACCTGCAGCTCGATGCCGCTATCGTCCCCACTGTCGCCCAGCTCAAGGCTCCCGGCTCCTCCGTTGCCGGCAAGGCCAACGTGCTCGTGTTCCCCGACCTCGAGGCCGGCAACATCGGCTACAAGCTGGTCCAGCGCTTCGCCGGCGCCGACGCCTACGGCCCCATCCTGCAGGGCATCGCCAAGCCGGTCAACGATCTGTCGCGCGGCTGCTCTGCTGACGACATCGTGGGTGTCGTGGCCATCACCGCCGTCCAGGCTCAGATGGCTGAGTAGCGTACGCACTCGCCCGAAGGCCGTACGGGCTAACCCCTGAAAACGTCCTCGACCAATGAAACGCCCCCGTTCTGCTCCTTCGAAGCTACGAACGGGGGCGTTTCTGGTCTGCGGATTGTTTTCAGGGGTTAGCCCGTACGGCCTTCTACCGCTACGTAGCAATTAGGGCATCTGGAGTGGACGGCGGCTTGGCTACGAGCTGAGGCTGAAGATCTGGATGGCCGGGTGCCGTTGCTGGGAGTGCAGGCGTTACTGGCGATGGTCACTTTGGGACTGGTATTTCCGCCTGCTAGCAAAAAGGCCTCCGGAGCTGTTGCTTTGGAGGCCTTTCGTTTACTTGCAAATGCGCGCGTTAGTTGTTCTTGGTCAGGCGCTCGACGTCGTGGGCGATCATGTATTCCTCGTCGGTGGGGATGACCATAACCGTGACGGAAGAGCCGGCGGCGCTGATGACCTGTGGGCCGTTGCCCACGGCCTCGCGGTTCTTGTTGTTGTCGATGCGCACGCCCAGCCACTCAAAGCAGTCGCAGAAGGCCTTGCGGATCGACCAGTCGTTCTCGCCGATGCCGGCGGTAAAGGTAATGGTGTCCACGCCCGCCATGGAAGCGATCATGGAACCGGCCTGCTGCATGGCCTTATAGGCGAACATATCGAAGGCGAGCAGGCAGCGCTCGTCGCCCTCGGAGGCGCGCGTGCGGATGTCGCGGGCGTCGTTGGAGATGCCCGAGATGGCAAGCAGACCAGACTGCTTGTTCATCATGTCATCAACTTCCTGATAGCTGTAGCCGCCCTCGCGCTGGAGGTAGCACACGGTAGCCGGGTCAATGGAACCACAGCGAGTGCCCATCATCAGGCCGTCAAGCGGCGTGAGGCCCATCGTGGTGTCGCGGCACACGCCGTCCTCAATGGCGGCAAGCGAAGCACCGTTGCCCAGATGGCACGAAAGCAGGCGGTGGCAGCGCGAGCCCAGGATCTCCTTGGCCATCATCCACTCGTAGCGGTGGCTCGTACCGTGTGCGCCGTACTTGCGCACGTGGTACTTGTCGCACACGTCCTTGGGCAGCGCGTAGGTGTAGGCGACCTCGGGCATGGTCATGTGGAACGAGGTGTCGAAGACGGCCACGTTGGGCAGCTCCGGATACTTCTCGCGGCAATATTCGATTGCTGCGGCCTCGCCGTAATTGTGCAGCGGAGCGAGCGGGGCCACCTCAAGGATCTTAGCCATGACCTCATCGTCGACGACCGCGGAATCATCGAAGTGCCAGCCGCCCTGAACGATACGATGCCCAATGCCATCAATCGTAAAGTCGGTCTTCTCGAGCTCCTCGAGCACGCGAGCGATAGCAGAGCGATGATCGGGGAAAGGGACCTCCTCGGTCTGCTTAGCGCCACCGTTCTCGGAGTGGCCAAAGATGCCCATGTCCGATCCGATACGCTCGCAGTTGCCCTTGGCGAAAACCTTGCGGGTATCGGTATCCAAAAGCTGATATTTAAGGCTTGAGCTGCCGGCGTTGACAACAAGTACGTTCATGAGACTCCTTCGCAGTGCAATACGGTCGACGCAGGCCCCTTAAGGCGGCCGCATTTTAATAAGAAGTTATCATATCTTGATAAATAGATATCAGCATATCGCCCAACGAGCGCAAAAGAGGGGCCGAACGGCGCTCGGTCGTCCAGCCCCTCCCCTCTTGCAATTACTTGCCGTTGACGATGCGCTCGACGTCGGAAGCGATCATGAACTCCTCGTCCGTGGGGATGACGAAAATCTTGACCTTGGAATCCTTGGCAGACAGGCACCAAGCGCCGTCACCACGCAGGGCGTTGCGGGCATGATCCATCTTGACGCCCATAAAGGCCAGACGGTCGGCAACGCCGGCGCGAACAGCCGGAGCGTGCTCGCCGATACCGGCAGTAAAGACCAGGGTGTCCATACCGCACATAGAAGTAGCCATCTCGGCAGCCTTGGCGGCAATCTTGTAGACAAACATGTCGAAGGCGAGCTGAGCATCGGGGTCACCAGCGGCGGCGAGCTCCTCGACGTTGCGGCAGTCGTTGGTCTTGCCGCCGGTCACAGCCAAAAGGCCGGACTTCTTGTTCATCATCTCGTCGACCTCGTCGAAGGTGTAGCCACCCTCGCGCTGCAGGTAGCACACGGTAGCCGGGTCGATGGAGCCGCAGCGGGTGCCCATCATGACGCCGTCGAGCGGCGTCAAGCCCATGGTGGTGTCCATGCACTTGCCGTCCTCGATGGCGCACAGGGAAGCGCCGGAGCCGATATGGCACACGACGACCTTGCGGGCCTCGCCGTTGGTCATCTCGGCGACCTTCTTGGAGATGTAGCGATAGCTGGTGCCGTGGGCGCCGTACTTACGGATGTGCAGCTTGTCGCAAACATCCTTGGGAAGGGCGTAGGTCTTGGCGACCTCGGGCATGTTGAAGTGGAAAGCGGTGTCGTAGACCGTGACGTTGGGCAGATCGGGATACTGCTCCAGGCAGTACTCGATAACGTTGGCCTCGGGGTTGTTGTGCAGCGGCGCCAGCGGGGCGACCTCGCGAATCTTGGCGAGGACGTCCTCGTCGACGAGGGAGGAATCACCAAAGTACCAACCGCCCTGAACGATACGGTGGCCGATGCCCTCGATCTTGACGCCGTTGGCCTCAAGGTCCTTCAGGACGACCTCGATGGCGACCTTGTGGTCGGGGAACTCGATGTTCTCGGTCACCTTCTTGGAACCGTTGGCAGCGTGGGTGAAGGTACCGCCGGTAAAGCAGACGCGCTCGCAGGAGCCCTTTGCGGACACCTTGTGGGACTTGGTATCGATGACCTGATACTTAAGGGTCGAAGATCCTGCGTTGACGACCAGAACGTTCATGTGTCTCCCTACTAACAGGCGGTGTGGCGCCGCCAGGTTACATACGCTTCAATAATAAACCCAAACGCCCTCGCGCTCGGGTTTATTGCGTTGATATATAAGTTATCGGTGCTTGAGCTTCCGTTTCATTGCAAGGAAAAAGCGCCCTCAGATGAGGTTCTCGCCCAGGTTCTTGCCGCCGAGGACGTGCATGTGGAAGTGCATGACGGTCTGACCGGCGTTGACGCCCTTGTTGGAGATGACGCGGAAACCGTCCTCCAGACCCTTGGCCTTGGCGACCTCCTGGATGGCGTGGGCCATGGCGCCCATGGTCTCGGCGGGCACGTTATCGGCGATGTCACTGTAGTGCTTCTTGGGGATCACGAGCGTGTGGACCGGCGCCTGGGGATTGAGGTCGTCGAACGCGATGACCTGGTCATCCTCGTAGACGACGGTCGAGGGGATCTCGTGGTTGGCAATTTTGCAGAAGATGCAATCACACATGGTTGGTTCCTTTCTCACAGACCAAGGTAATTATATTTGGTCGGGATGGTTAGAACGAAAGGTTGTCGTCGGTGTTGGCGGCTTCGCCGTCGGCGAGCACGTCGTTGCCGTCGACGTCCTTCAGGAGCACCGAGACCTTCTGCTCGGCATCGGACAAGCGGGTACGCAGGCTCTTGAGGAGCTCGACGCCGCGGGTATAGCTCTCAAGCGACTCCTCGAGCTCCATATCACCCGACTCCAAGCTGCGGATGATGAGCTCCAACTCCTGTGAAGCCTGCTTGTACGTAAGCTGCTCGACCGGGGTCTTCTCTGCCATATCTGTTTCCTTTCCTAAAGGTTTATCGCTATGAAACGCGGCCTACTCGACCGTATCGACCGTTGCCGCCACGTTGCCGTCTGCCATGCGCACGCGAATGGCGTCACCGGGCTTAAAGGTCTTGGCGCTCGTGGCCACCCCATCATCGCTGTACGCGATGGAATAACCACGGGCGAGCACCTTGAGCGGCGACAGGGCATCGAGCGAGGCTGCCGCACGGCCCAGGTCGGATGCTGGCTTGTTGAGCATCGTGCGCCCCTGATGCTCCAGGCGGGAGCTTGCGAGCGTGAGCGCATGGCGCTTGCCATCGAGTCCTGAGGTGCTTGCGATCAAGCGCTCGGGCAGACGCTCAAAGTTGGAGCGGAATGCCCCAACCGAACGCGTTATGGCGCCGGACAAACGATCGGCCGTCAGGGCAAGCTCAGACTCGCGACGCTCAACCATAAACGTTGGGTCGTTGAGGCACGGGCGGCACGCAGCCGCATCGAGCGCATCGCCCAAGCGAGCCGTATAGGTATCCCAGGCACGGCGACCGCGCTGATCGAGCATCTCCAGGTCGACCTGGGCCGACCCAATCATCGATGCCATCGCAGCACCCAGACGTTGATAGCGCGCCTCGAGCACATCGGCCAACTCCGTCATAGCCGGCGCCACCGATTCGGCCGCCGCCGTAGGCGTGGAGGCGCGACGGTCGCTCACCATGTCGCAAATCGAGGTATCGGGCTCATGGCCAATGCCGGTCACCACGGGCACGGGACAAGCCGCCACCGCGCGGGCAAGCTCCTCGTCATTAAAGGTCATGAGGTCCTCAAAGGAGCCGCCGCCGCGCACCAACAAAATACAGTCGGGCGCCGGCGTAATGGAAGCGGCGCGGCGCAGGCCCTCAATGAGCTCTGTCGGCGCACCCTCGCCTTGTACCTTGGCACCCACGCAGACGAGCTCGACGAGCGGGTTGCGACGACGCAATGTGCGCTTGACGTCGTCGATTACGGCACCCGAAAGCGAGGTGACGACCGCCACGCGGGAGCAGAACACCGGGATGCGGCGCTTGCGCGCTTCGTCCATCAGACCCTCACGGCGTAGCTTTTCGGCCAGTTGCGCCACTTGTTGACGCAGCAGACCCTCCCCCGCCAGCGAAAACGAGCGAGCGACAAAGCTCATGCGGCCCGTAGCCTTATAGAGATTGAAGCTGCCCTTAAAGCTCACCTGCATACCGTCGCGCAGATCGAACGTGCGCTTGAGATAGGCACCCTTCCAAATGATGCAGTCAACGGCGGCCGAATCGTCCTTGATCTGGAAATAGCAGTGGCCGCTTCGGGCGTTAGGACCACGAAAACCCGTGACCTCGCCCAAGACGCTCAGCTGCGGAATGGCATCGAGCGCACCGGCGGCGATCTCCACCGCCTGGCTCACGCTGAGCTCCTTGCGCTCTTGCTCGTCCGAACCGTCGAACTCGGCGGAAACGGCATTACCGGTTAGGTTCCAGCCTGCCACGCAGCCTCCTTTCGTTATCGAGCACAGAGGCTCCGGCCCCGTGCGAAATTAAGTCCAACACATAGTACAGCGCCGCGAGGACACGAATCCCCGCGGCGCCTGCCTGTCCCATTTGTTATCGGTTGGAGTTTCTGTTGTAGCGAGCCATAAGGTAGAGCAACTGAATGATCGAAGTGAGCGCTGCAGCCACATAGGTAAGCGCGGCTGCCGTCAGTACCTTCTTGGCGCCGTTGACCTGCTTGGAGCTCATGCCCGACTGCTCGATGTACGCCACAGCACGTCGGCTGGCGTCAATCTCGACAGGCAACGTAACGAGTTGGAACAGCACACTAAACGAGAAGAAAATCAACGCGAGGGTCGTGAGCCCGGCAATGTTCATAAACAGGCCCAAGAGTAACACGATGGTCCAGGTGTTCTGGGTAAAGTTGACGACCGGCACGAGGGCGGTACGCACTTTCATCATGGCATAGCCGCTTTGACGCTGGGCGGCATGGCCCGCCTCGTGGCAGGCGACGGCAACGCTTGCGACCGAACCGCCCGAACGGTTGGCATCCGACAGATACAGGTTGTTGTCCTGCGGGTTGTAATGGTCGGTGAGCTCGCCAGCGACACCCTTGATACCCACGGCGCTACAACCGTTGGCATCGAGCATGCGGCGAGCGACTGTGGCACCCGTATCGCCGTCCGAGCGAACCTTGGACCAGGTTTTGTACGTCGAGTTGATATAGTTCTGTGCGGCAAGGCCAAGCACCGTGCAGACAAGAACAACCAGCAGGTACAGCGGGTCGATGCCAAAGCCGTATCCATAGTAATAAGGCATGCGAATTCCTCCGAGTCGAGTTACACGTTGGAGGCATTTTACCCACTCAACCGGCTAGGCTTCCCTACAGGAGCTCGATTTTGCCGTCCTTCACCGTCAACCCCATATTGCCGGAAAGCAGATCGTCCAGGCGCGAGCCCACAAGCTCAAAGCGCCAACCTTCGCGCAGGCGGCTCTGCTCGGGATGCTCAATGTAGTCGGCCAGGTCATCGCGCGAGGCAATGACCGAGGTCGCAACACCTGAGCGCTCGGCAACCAGGCGGATAAGCGCATACATAAGGTCAGTCACGCTCTCCAGCTCCGGCGAAATCTGACGATGTCCGCGCACCAAGAGCGGCAGGCGATCGTGCGGACAGCTCGCACCGCGCTTGATGGCCATGAGTGCGCCGTCCACGTCGCGCTCCCCCAGCTGGTCGGTACCGCGGATGCTGCGGAACTCCTCAACACGCACAGGATTGCGCTTAACGAGCGCAAGCAGCGTGTCGTCGGACATGACCCACTTGCGCGGGATGTTACGGCGCTCGGCGCGGTCCTCACGCCAGGCGGCGAGCTCGCGCGCGATGCCCAACTGGTGACGGCTGCACGAATTGATGCGTTTGACCTTGCGGAACGCCTCGTGTCGATCGGCGCGATAGTGCGACTCGTCAGCCAGCGGGCGCAGCTCGTCGAGCACCCAGTCCACACGGCCCAGCTCGCGCAGGCGGCTCATCATCTCGGTATAGGCGACGATCAGGTACTTGACGTCATCGATCGCATACTCAACCTGCTTATCGGTCAGCGGGCGGCGCGACCAGTCGGTCAGTGACTCGGTCTTGGGCAGCGATACGCCGCAGAACGTCTGAACAAGCGCGCCATACGAAATCTGCTGGCGCTCGCCCAAAAAGGCGGCGGCGACCTGCGTATCGAAAATCGGTCGTGGCAGCACGCCCACAGTATGGAGCATGACCTCCATATCCTGCGAGCACGCGTGGAAGACCTTGGTCACGCTCTCGTCGGCCATAAGCTCGGCCAGCGGCGATAGGTCGTCGATTACCAGAGGATCGACCGCGACGCTCTCGGCAGGGGTGGCAATCTGAACCAAGCACAGACGCGGATGGAACGTGCGCTCGCGCAAAAACTCGGTATCGACGGCAATCGCGTCGAACTCACGGGCGCGCTGGCAAAAGTCGAGTAGAGCCTGATGTGTGGAAATGTACATATCAACCCATCGAATAAGGTTAGGCCCGAAAAACACGGGTAGGATATCGGCATTGCCTTACAACTATACTCGGTTAGTCACAGAACGGGAACGTAAGTATGCGCTGCCTTATCATCCACAACCCGGCATCGGGCCCCAGCTCAGATGAAATCTACGCATTCACGCACGCCCTCGCGCAGGGCGGCGACGAGGTCGTGATGCGTTTTATCGGCGATGGCATGGAGCCCGAGGATGCCGTGGCAGACGTGCGCGAGTTTGATCGCGTGGTCGTTTCGGGCGGCGACGGCACCGTCTCCAACGTGCTCGACCAGATGCGCGGGTGCGGTGTCCCCACGCTCGTCTTCCCCTCCGGCACAGCCTGCCTGTTCTTCAACAACATCGGCAATGCCCCCGAGGCAGCGGCGCTCGCCAAGGCCTGCCGTGCCGGTCGCACGGTCAAAGTCGACATGGGTGAGCTCTTTTGGCTCGACGAGAACGGCAACGAGAAGCGCCACGGCTTTATCATCATCGCCGGCTCGGGCTTCGACGCCGAGATCATGATGAAGGCCGCCCCCACCAAAAACGACATCGGCGAGATCGCCTACTTCCTCTCCGCGCTCGCCACGCCCAATCCCACGGTGGCGCACTTTACGATTGAGCATGACGGCATTGTCGAGGAGCTCGACGGCATCTGCTGCATGGCCGGCAACACCTCGGTCATCCAAAACGACATCAACCTGTTCCCCGACTGCCGTATGAACGATGGCATGGTCGACATTGCGGTCATCGAACCCGTGCGCACCGTGCAGCTGCTGCCTACCGTGATCACCGCCGCACTCGACCCCGCCGGCAAGGTACTCGGGCGCCCGCAGTTCAAGATCATCCAGACCAAGGAAGCCAAGATCACCTGCACCCCGTCGCTGGGCATGCAGTTCGATGGCGAGATTATCTCCAGCAATTCGGGCGTCTTTGGAGCCCGCGCGCTTCCACAATGCCTCGACCTCATCGTCGACGAATTCTCCCCGCTCGGAAAATAGGAGGACCCTATGAACGACAATCCCCTGCTCGGCTTTATCATCATCGTTTTGGCCATGCTCGTCGGCTATGCGATCAACGTGATTCACCGCCGGAAGAAGTAATTCCACATTGGTATGATATTCATCCAATTATCGTCTCCCCTGCTGTTTATGCATTTGCCAAACAGCAGGGGATTTTCATTTCAGGCATTCCCAGCTACTTTATTCGGCTACAGTAATTACAGGGCGTCTTTATTAAAGTAAAGCTACAAACTGAGTACAATTAACCGCTCGTCGCATATTTCATTACGCTTATCGAGTAAGTTTCTTTCATAGATGAATATTGTTTCCAGTTCGTTACGCTAATGGGGTGTCTTTATTGGCTGAAGCCCTCTGGCGACAGAGGGCTTTCGCACGCTGGGAGGGAAAATGAGGAAAACTCACCCCGTCAACGCGCTCAAGAAGCTAGGCATAGGCCTCGCCTTTGGAGCTGCAACCATCATGTCCATGCCGACGTCTGCGCTCGCCTGCACGCAGATGTACATGGGCAAGAACCTTACGGCCGACGGTAACACGTACTATGGCCGCACCGAGGACATTGGCACTCGTTACCTCAAACACTATGGCATCGAGCCCTCTTATGGCCCTGGTCATACCTACAGCTCGGACGAGTCCGGATTCTCCTACACCTCGACCAAGACTACGTATCGTTACAGCTACGTGCGTGACCATCCTGCTGAGTGGAACGGACGCTGGGATGCCTACTCCGAGGCCGGCATCAATGAGAAGGGCGTCTCCTGCTCCGCAACACTGAGCACCTCCTACAACGACGATGCCAAGGCAGCGGATCCCACGACCAAGCATGCCCACAAAGCAAATCCCGAGGTCAAAAATACCGGCATCGGCGAGTACAGCTACGCGGGCGTCATCTTGGGCGAGAGCGCAACGGCCCGCGAGGGCGTCGAGCTTATCGGCAGTCTGATTGACGAGCAGGGCGTCTGCTCCAACGACCAGATTGTCATCGCCGACAACACCGAGACTTGGCTGTTCGCCGCGCTTTCCGGCCACCAGTGGATCGCTATGAAGCTGACCGACGACGTCGCTTCGGTCAACCCCAACATTAGTAACCTCAATTTCCAGGTCAATCTTGACGATCCTGAGAACTGCCTCCACTCTGAGGGGATCAAGACTATGCCCGAAGAGAAGGGCTTCGCCAAGTACTTTGAAGACGGACAGTTCGATGTTGCCCAGACCTACGGTGCATCTATCAACAATACGGGCATGGGCTCTTGGGCGCGTTATATCCAGGGCCGCGACTACTTTATGGCTCCGCTGACCGAGGGCACCGACTACGAGATCGTCAAGGACAAGGACAAGAATGACGTCACGCTCGGTGCTATGGTTCATGAGATGCAGCCGCTGTTCTTCCAGCCCAGCAAGTCCGACTGGAACACGTTTGAGCTGATTCGCGCCTTCGGCAACCGCGGTGAAAAAGTCCCCGGCCTTAATGCCAATACTGACGGTGTCAGCAGCATCGGTTCCGACCGCAACGCCGAGGCCAACCTCTTCCAGATTCGAAAGGGCTATGACCCCGAGGTTGCAACCATCCAGTGGGAGATGCTCTCCTGCGCCGAGTTCTCCGTCGCTATCCCGCTATACTCCGCTCTGATGACCGAAGTCAGCCCCTACTTCAGCGACCAGACCGTTGATTATGGTCACTGCAGCGAGACGGACATCGTGAACAACGAGGAGCCCGAGAACTCCATTAACTACGTCCTGATGGACATCAACTCGCTTTGCTTCGCGAACCGCGCACAATTCGCCACCAGCGTCCGCACCTACCTCGATGCGCTCCAGAACGAGCTCATCGAGCAGAACAAGGAAGTCGACACCGCCATGCTGGCCAAGACGACCACCGAGGGCCGCACTGCCCTGGCCAACAAGGCCGGCAAGGCTGCTACCGAGAACACCTACAAGAAGTGCAAGGCACTGCTCCAGGAGATGCGCGCCTATCAGAAGGCCGAAAACTTCGACCAGCCCTTCACCCCGAGCGACCTGGACACCGAGACCAACGGCCTCAAGGTGTCCATCACCTACGCCAAAGACGCTCTTGCCACCGACCCGGTAACCCCGGATCAGCCTGGCACTCCCGAGCAGCCTGGTACTCCTGAGCAGCCCGGTACCCCCGAGCAGCCCGCTAAGCCCGAGCAGCCCACCACCAAGCCCGAGAAGCCTGGAAAGTCGGACACCACGACCACGGTAACCACCAACAAGACGAACACCAAGGGCGGCCTGCCCACCACTGGCGATCGTTTTGATGGCCGCGTGGTGGCTGCATTCGCCATCGCTGGCGTTGCCGTCATCTCCGCGGGCGGTTACTTCCTCTACCGTCGCAATAAGGAGTAACGTCTTAGCTGAGCGGGCAAGGCAGCAATGGCAGCCTCGCCCGCTTAGCCCGCTCTTTTGACCGGCGGGAAACCCGCCTGAAATCTTTTCAAAAAAGATTTCCCCGCACACACTTTGCTGTGCTATAGTGCAGCGCAACAGCAACTAGGTGCGACCGCGCCACGGCATCACGAAAGGAGCCACCAACATGAAGAACACGATGAAGTCTCTCAACAACTGGTGGTGGCGTGATGCGAATACGATCGGTCGACAGTGAGTCCCTCACGCCTGTTTTTGCGCTCTAGGTGATTGGAAGGCCTCCGGTTTCGACCGGGGGCCTTTTTCTATCTCGAGCCCGATCGCATTCGCATCACGCGCCTCCGCTTTTCTCTTGCACTCCCCTTCCGAAAGGATTTTCACCATGTCTCAGAACACCGCCGCCACCCAGCCCCGCACCGTCCAGACCGCCGACCGCGGCAAACTCGATGTCCGCGCCCTCGTCCTGCTTGCCATCCTGCTCGCCGCCGGCTTCATCCTCAACTTCACCGTCGGCAAGGCCATCTCGGGCATCTCGGGCGGCATGATCAGCCCCGAGTTCATCATCTCGGCCTTCTGCCTCACCATCCTGGTCGTTCGCCCCAACATCGGCCAGGCGCTCGTTATTGGCCTCATCTCGGCTGCCGTGATCCAGATCACCACCACTTCGCCGTTCGTCGATTTTGCCGCCGAGGGCATCGCCGCCATGCTCATGGCCGGCATCGTCAACGCCGCTGGCAAGAACGGTCAGGTCAAGCCCGCCATCGCCATTGTCGCAACCTTCCTGACCACCTTTGTCTCCGGCGTCATCTTCATGATCATCAAGATGGCCATGCTCGGCGTGGTCGGCGAGCTCGCCGCCGCCATGCTGCCCGTCGTCGCCATGACCGCCGTCTTTAACGCCATTCTGGTCGGCGCCCTCTATCTGCCCATCCAGAAGGCCCTGAAGCTCAACTAACCCACAGTGCCCCATCGGTAAAGACTGTCCCAAACGGCTAGCTTTTGGGGACGTTCTTAAACGACTAGTCATGTAAGAACGTCCCCGATGACTATGAAAGGTATCCATGGAAACGATCATCAACGTCGACGATGTCTCGTTCTCCTATGGCACGCAGACCGAGCAGGCGCTTAAGCATATCTCGCTCGGCGTGAACAGGGGAGATTTTATCGGCATTATCGGGCCTTCGGGCGCCGGCAAGTCCACACTTGCCGCCTGCCTGTCGGGAGCCGTACCCCACCATTACACTGGCACGTTCTTTGGCTCCGTCACTGTCGACGGCAACGACACCTGTGAAGTTTCGCTCACCGATGTATCGCAGATCGTCGGCAGCGTGTTGCAGGACATCGACACGCAAATGGTCGCCTCGGTCGTCGAGGACGAGATGCTTTTTGGCCTGGAGAACTTTGGCGTTCCGCACGACCAGATCGAGCAACGTGTGAGCGAGACGCTCGAGACCGTCGGTATCAGCGACCTGCGCGACCGCAAGATCGCCACGCTTTCGGGCGGCCAAAAGCAAAAGGTTGCCATCGCCGCCATCCTCGCTATGCGTCCGCGTGTGCTCGTGCTCGACGAACCCACCGCGGCGCTCGACCCCGCCAGCTCCACGCTGGTCTTCGAGACCCTACGCGAGGCCAACCGCGCACTCGGCATCACCATCGTCGTCGTTGAGCAAAAAGTCGCCCTGCTTTCGGAGTACTGTAACCGCGTGCTGGTGCTCAATCATGGCGAAATCGCGCTACAGGGCGAGCCGCATGAGGTCTTCGCGCACACCGATGAGCTCCGCGCCATCGGCGTCGATTGCCCGCGTGTCACGCGCATTTTCAACAGCCTCGAGGCCGATGGCCTGGCCAGCGGCACTCCCTGTTTGGATGTTGATGAGGCTGAGCGCCTGATTACGGGCATCGTCGACCCCGCACACGCAAGCAGCGACACTCAGGCACCCGCCGGCTCACCGCACGCACCGTCGTTGCGCCCGCGCGCCAAGGACGCCGAGCCCGTGCTCACCTTCGATCACGTTGAGTTTGCCTATCTCAATGGCGGCGCCGCCGTCCACGACCTCAACCTGACCCTCTATCCCGGCGAGCTCGTGGGCATCGTCGGTCAAAACGGCGCCGGCAAGACCACGCTCACCAAGCTGCTCACAGGCCTGCTTAAGCCCGCCTCGGGCAGCGTGCGCGTCACGGGACTGGATACCGCAGCCGTTCCCACGAGCCGCATCGCCCGCGAAGTCGCAACCCTCTTCCAAAACCCCGACCGCCAGATCTGCAAGGACACCGTGCTCGACGAGGTCGCCTTTGGCCTGGAGCTTGCCGGCATCGACCGCGCCGAGGCGCTGCGTCGCGCCCAGCTCGTCATCGACCGCTTTGGCTTGCCGGCCGACGAGGCGCCCTTCTCGCTCTCGCGCGGTCAGCGCCAGATGGTGGCACTCGCCTCCGTCGTGGTCGTAGAGCCCAAAATCGTGGTGCTCGACGAGCCCACGAGCGGCCTTGACTACCGCGAGTGCATGACCGTGATGGAAACGGTGCGCACCATGGCCGAGCGCGGCTGCGCTGTAATCATGGTCTGCCACGACATGGAAGTCGTCTCCGACTTTGCCGAGCGCATTGTGGTAATGGCCGACGGCCGCATCCTCGAGCGCGGCCGCACGCACGAGCTGTTCTCGGACATCGAGCTCATGCAGCGCGCCTACGTTGAGCCGCCCCAGGTCATAGAGCTTTCTCGTCGTCTGGCATCCTCCGTCTCTCCCGCCTTTGCACAGGTGAGCGAGGTCACTGATATCGTTCGCATTACCGAGGGGATGGTCCACCGTGGTTAACGTCATCGACTATATGCCGGGCGATACACTGCTGCACCGCTTGAACCCGGTCGTCAAACTGGGCCTTGCCGCCGCCATCATCATCGGCATCTTCCTGTCCGACACCTACGTGGCGCTGTTGGGCTTTTTGGCGCTCACCCTTGCACTGGGCGCCTACGCCGGCGTCGCCGACCGTCTGCTCGCACTGCTCAAGCTGCTGATTCCGCTCGCGCTCATCATGCTGGTGCTTCAGCTGGCCTTTATGCGCGACGGCAACATGGTGTGGGGCTTTATCACCGACACGGGCCTCATTACCGGATCGAAGGCCTGCCTACGCCTGTTGGGCGTGGCGCTGCCACTCATCCTCATGCTTATGGTGACCAAGCTCAACGACCTCGCCAACGCCTGCGTCGAGGTGCTGCACGTGCCATATCGCTATGCCTTCACCTTTACCACGGCACTGCGCTTTGTGCCGGTATTTGGCCAGGAAATGAACGCCATCATGGAGGCACAGACTGCACGCGGCGTCGAATACGACACTAAGAATCCCGTCAAGAAACTCAAGCTTATGCTGCCGCTGTGCGTGCCACTACTTATCTCGAGCGTGGGCAAGACCGATGCCACCGCGCTTGCCGCCGAGCAGCGCGGCTTCTACCTGCGCACGCGCGCGAGCTCGTATAAGCGCTACCCCATCAAAGGCCTGGATATCGCCGTACTTATCACCAGCATCGCCCTTATCGCCATCGGCTTCCTGTTCTAGTTCACCACCGACAGCAACCGCCCAACGCAAAAGGCCTCGGCTCGCACCAAACGAGCCGAGGCCTTTACTGTTTCACCAGATAAAACCTACCAAAATTAACCTGTCCCTTTTTGACAGGTCGGAAGCTAGAGGCGGTAGGGGGCGCCGCTGCGGATGATGGATTCGCGCACCAGGACATCCATGGCGTCGAGGGTGATCTCGGGCATCTCTCGGTACTTTTGCAGCACCGAGAGCTCGGTGCAGGCCAGAATGACGCGGTCGCAGCCGCTACGGGCGAACTCCCACATCACGCGGTCGAACTTATCCATATCGGGCTCACGTCCGGCCTTCACATCATCGTAGATAAGGGACATCACATCGTTCTGACGTTTCTCGCTGGGATAGACGACCTCAACACCCGCAGCCTTACATTCGCGGCCGTAGACACCCGCGCCCACGGTTCCGTCGGTGCCCATGATGCCAATCTTGTGCACCGGCTCGGCCGGCATACTCAGGTTGGGGTCGAACTCGCACTCCCCCATCACCGCACCGGCCAGAGCATAGCGCACCGACTCACGCGGCATGTGGATAATCGGCACCTTCGTAAACGACTGGATCTGGTCATAGAAGTAGTGTGACGTGTTGCAGGGAATGGCAATGTGTGCACAGCCCAGCGACTCGAGTGCCTGGGCACACTCTTTCATGGTCGCCAGCAGCTTGGCATGCTCGCCGGTCTTAATGGCCAACGTGCGGTCGGGCATGGTCGACTTGGAGAGCACCACCATGTCGATATGTTCCTGATCGCAGGCAGCAGCCGTATGACGCACCACCTGGTCGTAGTAATACGACGTGGCCTCGGCGCCCATGCCGCCGATAACTCCCAGCTTTTCCATCGCCGCCTCCTTGGTGACGCTTGCGCAATTGCGCGTATCATACCCGCGCCCGCCCGATGCAAACCGGACGGGCGCCGCGCTCATCTACTTGTAATACGTCTTGAACAGCTTAAAGTGGCGCAGCTTGGTGTGCCACATGCGCAGCCAGCGGTTAAAGACAAAGTCGCCCTTCATAAACGAAGGGTCGGCGCCCTTGCCTTCCTTGTCCAGGCGATGCACCTTAGCGCGCAGCTCGGGATCCTTGACGTACTTGTCGACGACGCCCATGGGGACGACCATCCACAGGGCCTCGTCCTGAGCCGTCACAAACTCCGGCTCAAACGGACGGTTGAACACATACTCGTCCACCACATACTTGGCAACGTTAAAGCCGCTGTTGGTAACGTAGTAGTTGCTGCGGCCCTGGCGCGTGTTGAAATCGAAGAACTTAAACGAGCCGTCGCGCTCGTCGTACTTAACGTCAAAGTTGGAATAGCCCACAAAGTGAAGGTCCTCGAGCAGCTTGCGCACGCCGCCCATGAGCTCGTCGTTGGGCTCGGTAATGATACAGGCATGGTTGCCGACACCGTGGGGCTGATGCTCCTCGAGCAGCACATGGCCCAGGCACATCATGCGCACCTTGCCGTTGCGGTCGGAATAGCTGGTGAGCACGCGCATGTACTCGTCGTTGCCGGGCACGCGATCCTGCAAGATCAGGTCGTCGGTGTAGCCGCTGGCATACGAATCGCGAATGACCTGTTCCAGCTCGGCGCGGTCGGCAATCTCATAGGCCTTCTTCTGGCCCTCGAACTCATGCTGCCACCACATGATGCCGTCAGAAGGCTTCAGAATCATCGGGTAAGGAAAATCGATCTGGTCGAGCGCTTCGGCAGGCGCCTCACCCTGGGCATTGAGCATCGCCTTGGTAAAGGTAAACGTGTGCGGATAGGGCACGCCATGCTTCTCGCACAGCTCGTAGAAGATCTCCTTCTTCTGGCACTGCTCGAGCATGCTGTAGGGCGCGTAGGGAGCGACGATGTTATCCGCCAGCTCATGAGCATCCTTGGCTTGAGCCACGAGAGCGACATAGTTGTCGCCACAGCCCACAAGGACAATAGTCTTGTCGGCATGCGCTTGGGCAATGCCGTTGACGGTTTTGAGCATCACGGGCATGGTGTCGATATCCACGTTGGGCGTGTAGTCGATAATCTGGCTGCGGTACGCGGGACCCGTCTGATACTTGCCAAAGACCAGACTCTTGACCTGGTACTCCTCGTAGAAGGCGCGCGCCACCGAATAGGCGTTGATGTCGCCACCGAGCAGCACGGGAATGAACTCGCGCTCTGTAAATTGCAATGCCATGGAAACTTCCTATCATGAACTGCCCACACAACGGGCGGTCTTTGCGCAACTGATTTATTCTAGCGTGCCAAGCCGCCGGCGCCCAAAGCTCCACCGTATCTATGGCAATCGACGTAATCGTCCAGCACAAAGGCCAGCACGAAGACGGCGCTCACCGTTGTATGACAATGGGCAATGAACCTACCGTTGTAGGATTCAGCGTATTGACATCTTCGAGCGAAAGGCGCACACGTGCCCCAAAACCATCCGACCGATAATCCCATCCTCAATGCTGCGAAGCGCGAGCTGGCGGAACGTGCGAAAGCGACCGCTCACCTGCGCACGGCAAACGACACCTACAACGGACCCGCCCACATCGTCTCAATCAACACGTCGGCACACAAGGGCACGCGCAAGTCGCCCGTCGCCGATGGACACGACACCGTTATAGAGCAATTTGGTCTCGCCACCGATGCGCACGCCGAACATTGGCACCGCCAGGTCTCTTTTTTAGCCGCGGAGTCCATCCAGACGGTGCAGGCACGCGGGCTCGACGTACACGAGGGTGACTTTGGAGAGAACTTTACAACCCGGGGCATCAACCTGCTCTCGCTCCCCTTGGGCACACAGCTCAAGCTTGGAAGCGACGTGCTCGTCGAAATCAGCCAAATCGGCAAGGTCTGCCACACCCGTTGCGCCATCTACTATCTCGCCGGCGACTGCATCTTTCCCCAGGAGGGCATTTTTGGCGTGGTCCTAAAGGGCGGAGAGGTCCATACCGGCGACGATATCCAGGTAGTCAAACTCGGCGACGGCTCCTGTTCGTTCACCCCCGCCGAGGCGCTCGAAGAGATTGAGCAGGCTCGTCAGGAGGGCACGCTGTAGTTGTAAAACCCCACGTTGAGATAGCTTTTACAGCCCTAAACTCCTCTCAAACAGGCCCCCGTAACGTTAAAGTTGAACTCTATGGTTTCTCAACAATTCATCATAACTGCAGGTCAAAGCCAAAGCCTCAAGTTCAACTTGACCCTTTGGAACCTTTAAGGTTCAAGTTGAGGTCGAAAGCAGTAGTAGAATACCGTTCGAACCATAACCTACGATTGATTGCAGAGGGACTGGATGCAGCATTCGAATCATCGCACCGCAGCGCTCATTGCGTCGAAGCCGGCTCGTATCATCACGAGCGCCGCGCTCGCCGTTGCGCTGACGGCCACGCCGATGCTCTCCCCCGTTGCGGCGTATGCTACCTCGCAGGCAACGCAGGACCAGCTTTCCGCAGCCCAGCAGAAGATCGAAGCCGCCACGAGCGCCTACAACGGCGCCCGCACCAAACTCGATGACCTGCAAAAGCAGATTGACTCCAATGAGGCAAGCATCGAGGAAATCGAGGCTAAGCTTCCCGAGCAGCAGGCCAAGGCAAGTTCCGCCATGCGCGATCTGTACAAGTATCAGAAGGGCACCAATCCCATCGTGAGCTTCCTGGTCAACGCGCAGAGCCTGGGTGAGTTCATCACGACCTGCAAATACACCAACCAGATCACGAGCTCGAGCGTCGACGAGATCGAAGAGCTCAATAACATGCAAACCGAACTCGAGCAGAACAAGGCCGAGCTCCAGCAGGCCAAGTCTCAGCTTGAGGCGGAGCAGAAAAACGCCGAGGACGCGCTGGCGCAGGCCCAGCAGCTCCGCAGCGAGGCACAGGCAAAAGCCGAGCAGGAAAATGCCGCCGAGCTTGCCAAGCTTGAGGCCGATAAGGCCGCTGCCGCCGAGAAGCTCTCGGGCGAGGGCGTAAGCGGCAGCAATTCCAGCAGCCAGGCCACCAACACCAACACCACCATCGACACCACGGTGAACAACGCCAATACCGGTAGTTCCGATTACGATTCGTTCATTAATGAGTGGACGAGTCGCATCGACAACTACCTTGCCGGCTCCCCCATGGCAGGCCAGGGCTATAACTTTGCCGTCGCCGCTTGGAATACCGGTGTCGATCCCCGTTGGTCCCCCGCCATCGCCTGCATCGAGAGCACCAAGGGTGCTTATTGCGCCAATTCTTACAACGCCTGGGGCTGGAGTGCCCGTGGCGGCGGTTGGCGCAGCTTTGGCAGCTGGAGCGAGGGCATCTCCGCCCACGTTGCCTATCTGGGCGCCAACTACGGCTCCACCCTTACCCCGGCAGCGGCCAAAAAGTACTGCCCGCCCACGTGGCAGGACTGGTACAACAAAGTCGCCGCTCAGATGAACCGCATCTAAGTGCAACTGCAAAGGGCCCCAATGGGGTCCTTTTCTTTTAGGTAGCGGAGGTATCGACGACGCCGGTCGCATTGGCAACCGCGACTATGACAATCATGCATAGGAGCAGCACACCCAATGCCTTGAGCCAGAGTTTCGCGAGTTTCTTGCCGCGATAGCTGTCGAGCAGTGCGAATCGCCGACGAAGACGGCGCTTATCGAGCAGTGCGAAATGCATAAGCACCATAAGGCCATCGACAAAGAAAAAATACTCGATTATGAGAAGCCACGTCGGGTAGCTTTGGTTTGCTCCGGTGGGGTGAAAGACGGCAAAGTGACTTCCGGCAAAGAACACAAGCAGCGAGAAGCAGACGAGCGTATTCCAAATGCGGCCCAGAGACTCCGGAACGCGAGAGAGCAGGCCGCATGCAGCGGAGGCGGCAGGGCCAGGAGGCCCTGCGGGGTTCTGGAGCCCTTGGGGCGTCAACACCGTCTCCGAGGCCGGAGTTCGGACAGGCGGCGCAGGAGGCCGCACGGGGCGACTCAGATCGTATGCCGCGCGCGTCGCCCGTCCCAACGCTTCCGCACTCGCAAAACGCTTGGCCGGGTCGAGCGCCATCGACATGCAGACGGCATCGGCAAGTGGAGTGGGAATGCCGCGCGCCTCGCATTGCTCGCGCATGTCGAGCCCTGGCTTAGGGTCGACTCCCGTCAAGCAGAAGAACAACAGGGCGCCAAGTGCGTAGACGTCGCTTCGCACGCTCGTCTGCCCAAACCCATACTGCTCGGGCGGCGCATAGGGTCGCGTGCCAAACTTGACGGTGTCGGCATCGGCGCCATCGTGCCATACGCGCGCGATCCCCAGGTCGATAATCACCAGCGATGAAAACGTCAGGCCGTCATCAGGCGTATAGTTGGCACCTGTCACGATGATATTCAACGGCTTGAGGTCACGATGGATCACCGGCGCCGACGTCTCCCCCGCCATTGCAAAACCGGCATGGAGCTCGCCCACGGCGTCGCAAAGGACAGGATACAATTCACGCGCATAATCGGGGGTGGCTCCCAGACGGTCCACCAGCGCCCCGAGCGTCTCCCCTTCGATGTATTCCATAACCACGTTGAGCTCGTCGCCCACACGACGACAATCGACGATTCTGGGCAGGTGATCAAAACGCCTGCCTGCCCGCTGAACGGCAAACAGACGCTCGTATGCCCCGCCGATTTGAGCCGAAGCATCGATGCGTTTACGGACAAAGGGGCCGAGCGAGCCACCGCCGGTTCCTTCAAAGTACACGAGCTCGGTTGTTTCAACGGTCGAGCGCTTAAGTACACGCTCCACGCGATAGCTGTCGTCGCAATCGAGCGACGCCAGGTGCTCGGCAAGCGCTGCGGTCAGCTCGTCATCGGAATATGTTGGGGTCTGAGTATCCATAGCCTCCATCATAGCGCAGGGCGCAGACACCCCATGGCATCCGCGCCCCGTTCGTTTGCATCGTTGTTCGGCAGCTCCGCCGACTCAGATATCAGCCGCTAACTCACCGTCTCCTCGCCAAAGCGATACAGCTCCTCGTTGACCTTTTGGAGGCTGCACCCGCGATCGATGCAAAAGATGATAATCGCATCGCGGCGGTCCTTGCAGTTAAGGACGCTTACCCCGGCAGCCGTCAGCGCACGGTTAGTCTCTTTGAGCGTCAGCGCCATCGCAAAGGCAATCTGCAGCACCTTATTGCGGCTCGGATGCCGCGCACCGGTAAAAATCTGATAGCCAAAGGTCTCATTGAGATCTGCCATACGAACCACGCGCGAGCGCTCCAAGCCCTTTTCCTGCAGTAGCTGCTTCAGGTAGTTCGAAAGCGACGGGGCGGCAAAGTCGTGTTCTTTGATATAGCCATCGATGTTTGGCGCGTCGAGAAGCTCATTGAGTAACTCGTCAGTCAGCTTTTTATCGGGCATACGACTTCACCTCCCCCAGTGCATACAACATGCTAGAAACCGCTTACGTCCGAACGCTCCCAACTGGCGACCTGATCGGGAGACACCGTGTCCAGCGCCTCGAACTTCCAGGAGCCGCCCGCCTTCAGATGATTGGTGTTTGCAAGAGCCGTTCCAACCTGGTTGCCATCAGCATCATACAGAACATACTCAATCTGAATGTAGCTCTTTTCCTTGTCCGTGTTATTGGTCAGCGTCCCCGTGATCTTATAGGCAAACTGATTGGAAGTGTCCTCAGCCTCGTCAGCAATGGTATACGGTTCTTGCGGTTCTTTTTGCTCCTCAGCCTGCTGTGTCGTCTCGGCAGGTTTTGCCGAATCGCTCGCAGGCGAATCGGTTGAGTTGCCGCCCATAGAGCCCACGGCACCGACAATAACCAGCACCACGATGACGCCTAGGACAATCTTACCGATCGGCTTCTTTCCCTCTTTTGCCATTATTCATCCTTCCTACGATCCGGCTACCGTGCCGGCACACAGCACATCGTAGGAAGGATTGAACTTGAATTCATTAGCTGAGAGCTAAGGCTGCGGTAAACGACCAATGCAGTTATCCAAACGCCGAGCAAACGCACTGCGCGCGACCGTCTGCTGGCAGTGCATCAACCCACCGTGACGGATTCCCCGGTAAAGGCACTGATCATCAACAGGACAAAGAACACCAGGTAGCTGACACTCAGCGGGTACGCAATGACCAGGAATACGACCCATCCGACATTGGTTTTACCGTCGGCACGGCGTCGCTCGCGATTGCGGCAGAGCCAAATCGTCACGCCAATGGCCACAATCAACAGCACAAGTGCTGCCGCGGCTAGTCCAGCAAGCGCAAACATCACGCCAATGCTCACAGCGATGACCGGAAGCAGCAGCAAACCGCACCCGCACCCACCCGGACTATACACGGCAGTCTGTCGGCGTCGTTCCATCGTCACTCCAACCTCAATATCTTTGAGCACTACAACGCAGCGGCCTGCTGGACAGGAACGATCTTATTCAGCTCCGGTTCGATCCGCCTTTTCTCGGCCTCAAGGTCAAACGCCACCTGAGCGCGCAGCCAATAACCATCCGTCAGGCCAAAATAACGGCAAAGACGGAGGTCGGTGTCGGCCGTCACGCGACGTTTTCCCAAGACAATCTGCCCGATACGCTGAGCCGGAATCCCAGTCTCTTTCGCAAGGCGATATTGAGAAATGCCCATGGGAACAAGAAACTCCTCTTTGAGAAGCTCACCAGGAGTCACCGGCGACAGCAAATCGGCCGAAGTCTCATCACTTGTGATAATCGACGATTTCGACATTCCAAGCCATCTCCTGTCTCCACTCAAAACAGACCCGATAGCGCTCGTTAACACGGATGCTATATTGACCGGCACGATCGCCCTTCAAAGCTTCCAGGCGGTTGCCCGGTGGAACGCGAAGATCATCAAGCGAAGCACAAACCTGCAGTTGGCGAATCTTCCTCAACGCAACACGCTCAAAGGGCACGAACCTCCTGACCCGCACACCCATGGCAAAGCGTTCGGTATCCTCATCTTTATACGATGCAATCATAGTATCGCCTTACGTTAGTAACGTCAAACGTTTCTATAGACTTACATCTCTATTATATCGTACGTTTGTTCGTGTTTTCTAGAACAAATAGTCCTTCACGCCTTAGTCAAGCGAAAGTAATCGTTTGTAGACATCGAGGCCTTTGAGTAGGATTTCCTCGTCGAAGAGCATGTTATCGGTATGCAGAGCGCTTGTTGCATAGGCGGGGCAGCCATCCGAATCACTCGGGTTGTCTTGGTCCTCTGGCACGCCCGTGCCTAGCAAGAAGAACACGCCCGGCAGATGGCGCTGATAGAACGCGAAATCCTCGGCGATTAGCAGCGGCTCGTCCACGAGCTGCAATTCGGGCAGAGCGGGCGCGATTCGGGCAAACAACTCAGGATCGTTATCGACCGGTGGATAGCCCTCGGCAAAGTCGAGATCATACGTGCAGCCCGTTGCGGCACAGGCATCGTCCAGCACGCGGCGCACGCCTTCGCGCGCCCGGTCGAACATGTCGTCCGTAAACACACGCAGGCTTCCGGCCACATGGGCCTCCCCCGCCACCGCGTTGCAAACGGTGCCAGCCTGCAGCAGGCCAAACTTGCCGATACAGGGTTCGTCGGTGCCCAGCTCGTCCATCAGTTCGCGCTCGGCAACCAAGAACTTGGCAGCCGCCAGCGCCGCATCGTGCGATTCCTCGACCGGAACGCCATAGGTCTTAGCGATATGGATGCTCGTCCCGTGAATATGAATGTGTGTCTCACTCGAACGCGCCAGCAGCGGACCGGAACAACTCGCCAACGTGCCGGCAGGCAGATCGGGCCACACATGGAAGCCAAAAATGCGGTCAGCCCCATAGCGCTCGAACACACCGCTCTCGCATACCGTCTTGGCACCACCGGTCGTTTCCTCGGCCGGCTGGAACACAAAGAGAACGTTGCGCCTAATGGCGCCCGGCTGCTCGCGAATCGTACGGTCGACATACGTCGCGGCGGCAAGTGCCATGGCCATGTGTCCGTCATGTCCGCAAGCGTGCATCTTGCCGGGATGGATCGAGGCAAAGGCCGCTCCCGTCGCCTCCGCGATGGGCAGCGCATCCATATCGGCGCGAATCGCCGTGGCACGCGCGGCACCAACGCCAGCGTCGAAGAAAGCGCAGACGCAGCTGGGACACGGATGGGTCACCTCGCAAGCGAGCGGCGCCAACACGCCCTCGATATAGGCGATAGTCTGCGGAAGATCGAAATCGAGCTCCGGAATGCGATGGAGATCGCGGCGATAGCGACGGAGTTCTTGGAGCTCGGTCATAGAGAATCCCTTCGTGAGGCACATCTGTTGCAACTTATTGTGATACAGGATTGTGGCACACATGTTTCCAGCATATTGCTGCATTTTTTAAACGTTATATACGAATACTCTTGTTTGGTAAAGTGCAACGTGATAGGGTCTTTACCACTTGATAGAGGCGCGGGCACGAAGAGCCGCGGGCGAGCCGGCAGGCTTTGACCCCGTGGGGAGGCGAAACCCGCCGAACTGGGTTTTTCGGGCACGAACAACCTGGTGGGCCTGTGGGAAACACCCACAGGACTGTCTGCAGCAATGCGGGAGCGCTATCCGGACATTGGGTCCACGCTATGCGGATTCGATGCGCAGATGGCGCCGTCTGGATAGCGAGGTTTACGGGACATGGCATTGACCCCCAACGAGGCATATGCGGCCAAGCAGCCGTTTGTGGACAAGGAGACACTCGAGCATATCGTCGAGCAGTTCCCCACGCCGTTTCATCTATACGACGAGGCGGGCATCCGCCGCAACATGCAAGAAGTGCGCGACGCCTTTGCATGGAACCCGGGCTTTAAGGAATACTTTGCCGTCAAGGCCAACCCCAACCCGGCGCTCATCTCCATTCTCAACGAATACGGCTGCGGCTGCGATTGCTCGAGCTATACCGAGCTCATGATCGCCCGCTCGCTGGGCATCACGGGACACGACATCATGTTCTCGTCCAACGACACGCCGGCTGCCGACTTTGAGCTCGCCAACAAGCTGGGTGCCATCGTCAACTTTGACGACATCAGCCACATCGAGTTCTTTGAGCGTGTTGCGGGGCCCATCCCCAAAACGGTCAGCTGCCGCTTTAATCCAGGCGGCCTGTTCCAACTCTCCAACGGCATCATGGATAACCCCGGCGACTCCAAGTACGGCATGACCACCGAGCAACTCTTCGAGGCCTTCCGCACGCTCAAGGCCAAGGGTGCCGAGGACTTTGGCATCCACGCATTCCTTGCCAGCAACACCGTCACCAACGACTATTACCCCAAGCTTGCGCGCATCCTCTTTGAGCTTGCCGTGCGCCTGGAGCGCGAGACCGGCACACATGTCGCCTTTATCAATCTGTCCGGCGGCGTCGGCATCCCCTACCTGCCCGAGCAGCAGGCCAACGATATCCATGCCATCGGCGAAGGAGTGCATGCGGCCTACGACGAAATTCTGGTTCCCGCTGGCATGGGCGACGTGGCCATCTGCACCGAGATGGGCCGCTTTATGATGGGCCCCTACGGCTGCCTGGTCACCAAAGCCATCCACGAAAAGCAGATCTACAAGGACTATATCGGTGTCGACGCAAGCGCCGTCGATCTGATCCGCCCCGCCATGTATGGCGCCTACCACCACATCACGGTGATGGGTCAGCCGGACGGTCCCGATAAAACCGCAGCCACCGTCACGAACACGTACGACATCACGGGCAATCTGTGCGAGAACAACGACAAGTTCGCCATCGACCGCGAGCTACCGCAGATCGACATGGGTGATGTGCTCGTGATCCATGATACCGGCGCGCATGGCCACTCTATGGGCTACAACTACAACGGCCGCCTGCGCTCCGCCGAGGTGCTGCTGCGCCCCGACGGCTCGGCCGACCTTATCCGCCGCGCCGAGCGCCCGGGCGATTACTTTGCCACGCTCGACGTGCTGCCGTGCGGCCGTGAGCTGCTGGCCAAATCGCGTGCCGAAAGCGCCCGCCGTCGCGCTCAGGACGAGAGCCTGGCCGTCGCCGCCCAATGGAACAAACGCATCCAGATCGCGGAAGCGAAGGAGAAGAACATGGATATCCGCAACCTCGAGGGCTCGATCGTCGCCCTTGTCACGCCGTTTAAAAAGGACGGCAGCGTCGACTTTGACGCGCTCGAGCGCCTTATCGATTTCCACTTGCAAAATGGCACCGACGCCATCCTCACCCTGGGCACCACCGGTGAGAGTGCCACGATGACCGATGACGAAGACAACTCCGTCGTCGCCGCCGTGGTCAAGCATGTTGCAGGACGCGTCCCCGTCATCGCCGGCTCGGGCTCTAACTCCACGCAGACCATGCTCACCAAGTCACTCACTTACCAGGGCCTGGGCGCCGACGGTCTGCTGCTCATCACCCCCTACTACAACAAGTCCAACGAAGAGGGTATCTACCAGCACTTTAAGACCGTGGCCGATGCCGTGGACATCCCCTGCATCCTGTACAACATCCCCGGCCGCTGCGGCTGCGGCATCAGCGAGCGCAACGTAGAGCGCCTGGCCGCACATCCCAACATCATGGGTATTAAGGAAGCCTCGGGCAACGTCGCTTACGCGGCCAAGATCGCCCACCTGCTGTCCGACGACTTCCGCATGTACTCGGGTGAGGATGCGCTCACTGTGCCGCTCATGAGCCTGGGCGCTTCGGGCACCATCAGCGTGTGGGCCGATGTTCAGCCGCAGCTCGTGCACGATATGTGCCGCGCCTATCTGGACGGCGACGTGGAGCGCGCCAGCGATATACAGATTGCCGGCCAGCCGCTCATCAATGCCCTCTTTAGTGAGGTCAACCCCATCCCCGTCAAAGAGGCGCTCGCCCAGATGGGTATGATCGAGGCAAACTACCGCATGCCGCTGTGCCCCATGGCAGACGACACGCGCTCTGCACTTACCGATGCCCTGAAGGGAGCTGGTCTGCTTGATTAAGACCGTCATTATGGGAACGGGCCGCATGGGCTCGCTCATCCGCACTACCGCCGAAGGCATTGTCGACGCCGCCGGACAGCCCGTTTTCGACATCGTCTCCCAGATCGGTTTTGATCTGTCCGAGCTCGAGAGCGCCCCGGCAGCCGACGTCATCATCGACTTCTCGAACGTCGTGACCTTCGATGCCGTCGTCGCCTATGTCGAGCGCACGGGCGCGGCGTTGGTCTCGGGCACCACAGGCTACACCCCCGAGCAGATGGACCGTCTGCGCGAGCTGGGCCAGAACACCCGCGTTATGCACTCGGGCAATTACTCCATCGGCATCGCAGCCCTGCGTCATCTAGTGGCCCAGGCCACGCGCGAGTTGCCCGGCTTTGACTGCGAAATCGTCGAGACGCACCATAACCAAAAGGTCGACGCCCCCAGCGGTACCGCCAAGCTGCTGCTCGACGCCGTAGTCGAGGCCGAGCCCGAGACAGGCTACCACCCCGTCTACGGACGCGAGGGCATGTGCGGCGCGCGCGATCCCAAGGAGATCGGCATGCACTCGCTGCGCGGCGGCACTGTCGCCGGCGTCCACGAAGTGAGTTTCTTTGGCCAGGACGAGGAGGTCACGCTCACCCACCGCGCCACGAGCCGTCAGATCTTCGTCAACGGCGCCCTGGCCGCCGCCCAGAAGCTCGTCACCCGCGAACCCGGCTTCTATACGTTCGACCAGGTCATGTTTGCCTAACCAGGTATCAACCGAATCCACCCAAAGGAGAGATAGCAAATGAGCAACGCAGCCGAGATGAATGCCCAGGAGATTATCAACTACATCGCCACCGCGCCCAAAAAGACACCTGTCAAGCTATACGTGCGCGAGAAGCCCGGCATGAAGGTTGCCTGGGGCGACGCACATGTCTACGGCGGCCGTCGCGGCAAGACCGTCTTTGGCGACTGGGATGAGCTCAAGGCCATCCTCGATGCCAATGCCGACTCCATCGACTACTACGATGTCGAGAATGACTGCCGCAACTCTGCCGTGCCCATGCTCGACCTTAAGGGCATCAACGCCCGCATCGAGCCGGGCGCGATCATCCGTGACCGCGTCGAGATCGGCGATCGCGCCGTCATCATGATGGGCGCCATCATCAACATCGGCTCCGTCATTGGCGAAGGCTCCATGATCGATATGGGCGCCGTGCTGGGCGGCCGCGCCACCGTGGGCAAGAACTGCCACATCGGCGCCGGCACCGTGCTGGCAGGCGTTGTGGAGCCCGCCAGCGCCACGCCCGTCATCATCGAGGACGATGTCATGATCGGCGCCAACGCCGTGGTCCTGGAGGGCGTGCACGTAGGCAAGGGCGCTGTCGTTGCCGCCGGCGCCGTGTGCGTCGAGGATGTCCCCGCCGGCGCCGTCGTGGCCGGTGTCCCCGCCCGCGTCATCAAGATGCGCGACGAGAAGACCGACAGCAAGACCGGTCTCGAGGAAGGCCTGCGCCAGCTGTAGGGTTACGCGGTTTTACCAAACCGCGTAACTAGTCGACGCTCCACCTTTGGTTCCGTCGTTCTAACGAACGACGGACCAGTCGACGCTGCAAACGCCCCTAAGCGGCAATCTGACGTTCAATCGTCGGTCGCGTACCGAAGTACGCTTCCCTCCTCTTTCACGTTACCTTGCTCGCCTAGGGGCGTTTTCGCTGACGTATGCTCAACCTGCAACGTAATTCAGCCCCAAGCAACAAAGGCCGAAGTCCCGAAGGGCTTCGACCTTTGTTTTTCAGCAGCGTCCAAGCGCAGTTTATCGATTCTCAATTGACCCGATATTTTTGAGCTCGATGGAAATGAGGCCGTTGGGCTCATTGACGAACTCAATGTACTCGGAATTCGAACCCATCTCTGCCGGGAAGCTGATCTCGATGCCCGTATCGGTACGAATCTTGTGATTGCGCACCGCCGCGCGTTCGACCTGCTTGCGCTCCACGGGCACACGCTCAGGCACCTTCTCCTCGGTCAGTGCCGCGCGCACGCTCTCCTTGATGACCGGCTCGTCCTCAAAGACCTCGTCGACGATATCCCAAGGCGGCAGCTCCTCGTCATCCTCGACCTTCTCGGCCACAGCGGCCTTAACCTTTGCGAGCGCCACGGCCGTGTTGGCACCGTGCTCCCCGGCGACTTCCTCGACCACACGCGTCACGGTGTCGATGACCTCCTTGCCCGATACGCCCGTGTCGCACTGCAGCAGGCCATCGGGGATAAGCATACGGTCCTCGCCGGCGATCTTGCGTTTCTTGTCCACATAGCCGATCTCCATGGTGCTCGCGCGCACGATGGCATAGCTCGGCACCTTTTGCGAGGGGTTCGGCAGAATGGCGTAGTGGCGCGCGATGTCGTTGCGCACCTCCCCTTCCTCGCGGCCCACTTCGTGCATAAAGGCCTGCTTGGAGCCCAGCAGCATCACGGCAAACCAGCGGGCATCCTCATCGTCGTCAAAATCAGCCACGAGCACGTCGGTGGACTCAGCTTTCTCGGCCTTGGTGAGTTCGGAAGAGATGAACTCCGCAATCTGCTGCGACAGGTCCACGAACTCACGCTCACCAAAGAAATAGCCCTTGAGCTCGCCGCCGAATGCGGAGTTCTCGGCAAACGTGGCACGCTTGTTATCGGCCGAAGTGCGCGCGCGACGCAGATGTGTGGTCACGAAGTTGCGGACGGTACGGCTCTCGATATCGAGCTCGCGCTGGCTCATGACGTTGACGGCAGAGTCAAAGTCCAGGATATGCAGAATCGCGTGATTGATTTTCATATACGGCATTCCGTTCTAGATCGATTTCGGCACGAATCAGTATAGCGGTCGAGCCCGCCCCAGGCGCTTCGAAGATTGGTGCATCGGGGACAGGTTGCTTGCACCAATGGCTAGCGCAAGAGCTCGGACTGCCAAACCTCGAGCTGTTCTGCCAAGCTCTTGCCGGCAGCGGGCATGTCGATCTGGGGTCGTTTAGGCAGCAATGCGCATTTAAGGATTGCCACGATGGTCTGTGAGACAAAGCGTCGCGTATCCTTGTCAAAGCCTTGCGCTGCCTGGAGCATCACGGGCAGGCTCTCGCGCAGATTCCCAGCGATATCCGCAAACCGCTCAGCACCCGTAGCCTCAAACACGGAGAACAACGCATCTACAAAACGCTCGCGCTCGCTAGGCGACACTGCAAGCAGCATCTCGCGAATGGAGCCATCAACGTATCGAGCACCGGCGGACAGGCGCTCACAGTACACGAAGTCGCGACCATCAACCACCCAGCTAAAGGGATTGTGCTGCAGCAGGCTGAACTCGGTACTCTCAACGATGGCATAGTCCTCCTGTGTCTCGAACATCATGCCAAAGATCGACGACCGAGGTAGCGTCTTGTCGATTCGGCCGGAAAGATCGGCAAAGGCGTCGCCGTTCAGAAACTCCTCGACGAAGCCCGGACCATCATGGGAATACGCCCGCTCGATTCGCTCACGGGCGACATCGGAGCACATCGCCGCACCGTACACAGCAAGGTTTCCGCCCTTGGAATGGCCTCCGCACAAAAGCGGCCCGTCAATCGCATCCGCCGCCTCGTCCACATAACGCGCCGCGGATTCCTGGGCCGGCACAGGACACCGGAACGCCATGTTAAAGTCCTCTTTCCAGCCCACAATCGTGCTGTCGGTCCCCCGGAAGGAAAGATAACTAAACCCCGCCGGAAACCGGAACGCCATAGCTGCAAACTGCTCTGTCGCCACCACATCGCTCACGGCACGATAGCCACAAACGTGCACGCCACGGTAGCGAGGACTTGCTGCCACGGCCTCCAACAAGGCCCTGCTCCCCTCCGGGTCCCACAAGTCGTCAATCATGTCCCGGTAGCACTCGGCACGCAGCAGCTCGCGCACGTCTAGGCCCTGCCAGTTCGTCAGCTCCGCCATATCACCCGGCAAACGCAAATAGGATAACCACGCAAAGACCAGGCTATCCACCGCACAGAACGGCCGCTCCTCAAACGGATCGAACGCCGTCTGGGCATAGGTCAAAAAATTAGGCGAATCCGACATGGCCCTCCCATCAACTATGCTGCATTGGGATAGTGCATTGGGGTCAGGTTACTTTGCACCAAAAAGGCGCCCGGGCGGGGGTGCGGACGATTTCTTGGACCGCGCCTAGGCGTATCCAAGCTTCCTGCGGTACTCCATCGGGCTGAGCCACCCGAGGGACTTCTTGATCCGCTCCTCACGATAGTATACGAGGTA
>CABUTO010000017.1 GCA_902494535.1 uncultured Collinsella sp. | reverse complement strand
TAAGGAGGGCCTACGAGGCGTGGGTCGAGGCGGGGCTCCCGCTCAATTGGGACAGGCAGGCGTTCGAGGCCGAGCGCAAAATGGATTCTAAAAAACACCTTGCCAAATAGGAGCGTCAGACCAGGAAACCCCCTTATCCGCGGCTCCGAAGGAGCAGGATAAGGGGGTTTCCATGGTCGAGGACGTTCTGAAAACTAAGTCCAGCACGGGCCCGGACGAGAACAACCGACTACAGGTCGATGTGCGATTCCTTGATCGGGAACGGCTCCGCGAAGTGGCAGGCGCAGCAGTGACCCGGTGCGACTTCCTTAAACTCGGGAAGCTTCTCAGAGCAGATGCCCTGCGCGATCGGGCAGCGAGTGTGAAAACGGCAACCGGTCGGCGGATCCAGCGGTGACGGCGGATCGCCAGCGAGGATGATGCGCTTGCGCGTCTTCTGGATATCAGGATCGGGCACCGGCACAGCAGACAGCAGCGACTGCGTGTACGGATGGTGAGGCTCACTGTAGAGCGTCTTCCAGTCCGAAACCTCGACCATCTTGCCCAGATACATAACGGCAACGCGATCGGAGATATGCTGCACGACAGACAGGTCGTGGGCGATAAACAAATATGCAGTACCGAACTTGTCCTGGAGTTCCTTGAGCAGGTTCAGAACCTGGGCCTGAATGGACACATCCAGAGCGGAAACCGGCTCGTCGCAGATAATCAGCTTGGGCTTCAGCGCAAATGCACGGGCAATGCCGACACGCTGACGCTGACCGCCGGAGAACTCATGAGGATAGCGGTTAATGTGCTCGGGGTTCAGTCCGACAACGTCGAGAAGCTCGCGGACACGCTCAATGCGCTCCTCCTTGGTGCCCACGCCGTGAATGGTCATGGGCTCGGAGACGATCTCACCGATAGTCATACGAGGATTGAGCGAAGCATAAGGATCCTGGAAGATGAACTGCATCTCGCGACGCATATCCTTGATCTCGTGCTTGCTCATCTCGGCAACGTCTTTGCCCTGGAAGAACACTTTGCCGGCCGTCGGCTTGGTGAGGCGCATGATGGTACGGCCCGTGGTGGACTTACCGCAACCGGACTCGCCGACCAGACCAAAGGTCTCGCCAGGATAGATCTCGAACGAAATGTCGTTCACAGCAGAGACGACACGCTTGGAGAAGCGCTTGGCGAACATGCCGGACTCAGCGGGAAACTCCTTAGAGAGGTGCTCGACCTTCAGCAGCGGAGTACGCTCGTTGGTATCTGCCATTACGCCTCGCCTCCCTTCTTGGAATCCTTGCGCGTACGGGACGTCTCAGGAGCGTTCTTGAGGAACTCGGGGTCACCGGAGTAGTGGCACGCAGAGTAGTGACCAGACTCGGTGACAACGCGCTCGGGGCGCTGCTTGCGGCACTTATCGGTCGCATAGGGGCAACGAGGCGAGAACACGCAGCCCTCGGGCAGGTTCATGAGCGAAGGCGGGTTGCCATGAATCGGCGTAAGCGGCTTCTTCTCATCGATGGCCTGCTCCGGGATGGAGCGGATAAGGCCCCAGGTGTAGGGGTGGCGGCTCTCGTAGAAGATTTCCTCAGCAGTACCGAACTCGACGGGACGGCCGGCGTACATAACCATGATCTTGTCGGCCATATCAGCGACAACGCCCAGGTCATGGGTGATCATGATGATGGCGTTGCCGTTCTTCTCCTGCATTTCCTGCATAAGCTCAATAATCTGAGCCTGGATGGTAACGTCCAAGGCAGTCGTGGGCTCGTCGGCAATCAGAATATCGGGATCGCAGGCAAGAGCCATGGCAATCATGACGCGCTGACGCATACCGCCAGAGAACTGGTGGGGATACTCATTGACGCGCTTCTCGGGCTCGGGAATGCCAACGAGGTCCAAAAGCTCGGTGGCGCGCTTGAGTGCCTCCTGCTTGGAGTAGCCGCGGTGCAGACGAAGGCCCTCGCCCACCTGCTTGCCGATCTTATAGACCGGGTTCAAGGAGGTCATAGGATCCTGGAAGATCATCGCGATATCGTTACCGCGAATGTGCTGCATCTCTTCCTCGGTCATCTCGAGGATAGAACGACCGCGATAGCGAACGTCGCCGCCCTCGATCTTTCCCGGAGGCATCGAGATAAGACCCATGATGGTCATGGCGGTCACGGACTTACCGGAGCCGGACTCACCGACGACGCCCAGGGTCTCGCCGCGATCGAGCGTGTAGGAGACACCGTCGACAGCGCGAACGACGCCGTCCTCGGTATGGAAATACATCTTAAGGTCATCGACCTCGAGCAGATGCTGGCCCTCGGGAACCGGCTGGTCCTTCAGGTCCACATAGTTCTTGTTCTTCTTCATCCTTATGCGTCCTTCATCTTGACGTCGAGGGCGTCGCGCAGACCGTCACCCAGCAGGGTGAAGGCGAGCACCGTCGAAAGAATTGCCAGACCGGGCATGATCATCATCCAGGGAGCAGTCAGAAGATACTGCTGACCGTCCTGAATCATGGAGCCCCACGAAGGCGTAGGCGGAATAACGCCCATGCCGAGGAAGGACAGAGCGGACTCGGTCAGAATGGCGCCACCAATGTTCATGGTCGCGTAGACCACGATGGAGGCGACGGAGTTCGGGAAGATGTGACGCACAACGATACGAGCATCAGATGCACCCATCGCGCGCGCAGCGTCAACATAGTCGTTTTCCTTGACCGTCAAGATTGCAGAGCGGAAGACGCGCGCAATCGAAGGCCAGCCGAGAATGCCGATGGCAAAAAAGACGTTCTGAAGACCACGTCCGATAACGGCGATCATGGCGACAACGAAAAGCACGTACGGGAACGCTAGGAAAATATCCGCACAGCGCATGATGATCGTATCCCAGATCCCGCCGTAGAAACCGGCCAGAGCACCCATGACCAGACCGATCACCGTGGAGATCGCGGTGGCCATAATGCCGACGGACAGCGAAACGCGTGCACCGTAGATAACGCGGACGAGAATGTCGCGACCAAGGGCGTCGGTGCCAAACGGGTGCTCTGCACACGGAGCCAACAGCGACGTCTCGGCCATGGTGGTCGAGTCGGAAGCCGTCGGCGAACCGAGCCAGGGCTTAGCCCACAGATCTGCGGTCAGGGCAACCAAAACGACGATGATGATCCAGCAGACACCGATAACGGCGAGCTTGTTCTTGCGAAGACGCTTAAAAGCGTCACCCCACAGCGTGCGGGACTTGGCGGGAGCAGATGCGGCCTTGGTGGCGGTAGCCTGCTCCTGAGACTGAGAATCAGTTTCCTGCATGAGACGTACCTCCCTTAGGCCTTATCCGACGGACCGCCAAGGCGGATGCGCGGGTCGAGGAATGCATAGCTAATGTCGACGAGCAGGTTAATCACCATGACGACGACGACGATGAGCGTAACGCCGCCCATAACGATGGGCCAGTCACGCATGCTAATGGCGCGATAGACCTCATAGCCGATACCGGGCCAGTTAAAAACCGTCTCGGTCAGGATGGCGCCCGAAAGCATGCCACCAAAGTCGACACCAATATAGGTAACGACGGGGATGAGTGCATTCTTAAGCGCATGCTTGACGATGATCGCGCGATTGGAGAGACCCTTGGCCTTTGCCGTACGGATGTAATCCTGGTTCATGACGTCAAGCAGCTGCGAGCGCATAATGCGGGCGGCATAAGCGGTCGAAACCGAAGCCAGCGTAATGGTCGGAAGCACATAGTGCATCCAATCCTGATACTGAGAGCTGGAACCGCCGGCACCCGAGATCGGCATGGAGATTGCACCGCCCGTAGCGTCCTTGAGGATGACGCCAAAGAACAGCTGCAGCAACATACCGAGCCAGAAGGCCGGGACCGCAACGAGGATCGACGTGGTGAGCGTTACCAAAATATCCCAGAAGGAATAACGCTTTACCGCCGAAATGATACCCGCACCGATACCCATGATTGCCTCGAGCACGATGGCGCACGCGGCAAGTTTGACCGTATACGGATACTTCTGGGCAAAAATTTCCGTAACCGGCAGCTTGCGCTGATACGAATTGCCCAGATCGCCATGAAGCAGGCCGTTCATGTAATACAAGTAACGGTCCACGAGCGACGTTTGAACGGGGTCGCCGTTCTCGTCAAGGATCGCGTTGCCGTCCTCGTCCGACTGGACCAGGTGATAGCGGACGCGAAGCTGAAGCTCCACCTCGGGGGACAGAGCCTTGTCTCCACCGATCAGCTTGATCGGATCTCCCGGCACGATATTCTGAAGGGCGAACAGAATCAGCGTAACGCCCAAAAATACCGGGATGAACTGAAGCACACGTTTAACGATGTACTTACCCATACCACTCCCCTATCTAGGGATTAACCTAAATGGGATGCCGATCGCCAGACCGGCATCCCAAAATTACCATCAGCCAGTTTACCCCAGGTTAGGGAGAACTGTATGTTTCCCATGAGGTCTACGTAAATACTTGACCCTCACGGAAGCTGCAAACTCTTAGGCGAGCTCAGCGGTACCCAGCTCAGCGTGCTTCTGCGGATCGACATAGAGGTGCTTGATGCGATCGGAGCCGACGATGGTGTGCGTGTAGAACATCACCGGGATGACCGGGCAGTCGGCAGCGACCATAGCGTCGGCCTCCTGCATCTTAGCAACGCGCTCTTCGTCGTCAACCGTGGTGCGAGCCTCGTTGACCTTGGCGTCGAACTCGGGGTTGTTGTAACCGGAGCGGTTGTCGCCACCGAGGGAGTCGGAGTGGAACAGCGGATACAGGAAGTTGTCCATAATCGGGTAGTCGGCAATCCAACCCAGACGACCGAACTGATAGTTAAAGTTCTGGTACTGCTCGAGCAAGGCAGACCACTCAGGGGTATCGGAGACAGCGGTAACGCCAACCTTGGCGAGGTCACCGATGATGGACTCCATGATCTCCTTGTGGCCACCATCCTGGTTGTAGGAAAGGGTCACGTTAATGCCACGATCGCCGTTAGCGCCAGCGGGAGCAACCTTGTCCAGGTACTCGTTAGCCTTGTCGACGTCGTAGGCGCAGAACTCCCATGCGCCCTCCTTGTAGCCATCGATGCCCGGAGGAACAATGCCGTCGGCGGGGGTACGGGTACCCTTGAAGATAGTCTTGCAGATGGCCTCACGGTTGATGGCCAGGGAGATACCCCTGCGCAGGTCGGCGTTGTTGAACGGCTCGGCCGTGTTGTTGCAGGTCAGGTAGTAGGTGGAAGGCTCGGAGCCGAGCAGCATGCGCTCGCCGTCACCCATGGTGTAGCCGTCCTTGGACACGCCGCGATCCTTCTTGGCGGCGTCGATCTGAGCAACGGGAACGTCGCAGACATCGAGGTTACCGGCCTGGAACTCCTTGTAAGCGGTCTCCATGTCCTTGATGACCTGGAAGTGGATGCCATCGATCTTGGCCTTGTCGCCATAGTAATCGTCGAACTTCTTGAGGTTGATCTCCTGACCATCCTCCCACTTGCCGTCCATCATGAACGGGCCGTTACCGACCGGTGCAAGGTAGAAGCTCTTGGCATCGGACTCGGCGCACTCGGGAACCGGGGCCAGAGCCGGGTGAGAGGCGACGAAGGGGAAGTCGGCGTAAGCGGAAGACAGCTTGACGACGAGGGTCTCATCGTCGGGGCAGGTAACACCGCTGAGTTCAGTAGCGTTACCGGCAAGCAGATCGTCATAGCCCTCGACCATGGAAAGGTGATAGGAGACCTCGGAAGGGCCATACTCGGTAGCGATGGCCGACTTGGTGTTGACCAGACGCTCCCAACCGAGCTTGAAGGACTTGGAGGTAACGTCGTCACCGTTGTGGAACTTGGCCTTCTTGATCTTGAAGGTGAACTCGGTGGCGTCGTCGTTGGCCTCGAAGGACTCGCAAGCCAGCGGAACGATCTCGCCCTTCTCGGCGTCATAAGAGGTCAGAGCGTCAAAGAGCTGGTACTCGACCTGAGTGCCCTGGTCCTCCTGGACATTGTAGGGGTCGATGCAGACCGGGTTGTTGATGTAGAAGTTCAGCGTCGAACCGGACTCAGAACCGGAAGCGTCGCCGCCCTTCTTGCCGCATGCGGCAAGAAAAGCCATGGAGCTCGCAGCAAGGGTACCGCCGACAAAGGCGCGACGACCCATAACGGGCTGGTGGAACATAGAATCAGCCATGCCATCCTCCTTATGAGATAGGACAAAGTAAGTTCGGTCGGGCAACGTCAAGACAGCCCAATCGAACCATTCAAACGCGGTCCGCCGTTTTGGCTGGTTATACAAAGCGGACCAACGTATTGCAATACAGTAGCGCATTTTATGCACGATTTGGGGCTAATTCCGGTTAACGGTCGAGATTTTCTTTAGTTGGGCGAAGTATATGAGGATATTTTGACTCTGTTACAAATATGTAAACAAAAAGGGTCCCGCACTTGCGGGACCCTTTTCAAGTATTTATGCGGCTCGTGATTAGTAGCCCACGATGCCCTGCGGGAAGAAGAACATGCACAGCACGACGCACACGGCAAACACGACAGCCATGATGACGGTCAGGCGGTCAAGGTTCTGCTCCATAACGCCCGTGGCAGAGCTGGAGTTATACAGCGAGCTGGCAATCATATCCGAAACGCCGGTACCCTTACCGGAATGCATCAGGACGAGAATCGTCAGCGCCACGGCAGAAACAGCCCAAACGACAAACAGAAGAATCTGGAACGGACCCATAGATAAGCTCCTTAATAGAACAGTTCAAACTCCAGTACTGTACCACAATCCCCCGCTCTCCCCTACCTGCCACTCAAGGACGGGGTGGAAATGGCAGAAATACCAAAAAGGGGGTTGTCCGGTTGTGGACAACCCCCTTGCTAGAAAACGGTATTTGTTTTCTATTAGGCCTCGGTAGCGAGCACGCGGCCCGTCATCTCGGCGGAAGGCTCAATACCAGCCATGGTGAGCATGGTCGGAGCGATATCGGAAAGACGGCCGTCCTCGATACCGGTGAGCTTGGCCTTCTCATCAACGATGATGAACGGCACGCGGTTGGTGGTGTGAGCCGTAAACGGATGCTTGGAACCGTCGGAAGCAACGTCAAACATGTGATCGGCGTTGCCGTGGTCGGCGGTAATCAGTGCAAAGCCGCCCTTGGCGAGAATCGCCGGGACAACCTTGGACAGGGCATCGTCAACAGCCTCAACGGCCTTAACGGCAGCGTCGAAGACACCGGTGTGACCAACCATGTCGCAGTTCGCGAAGTTCACGATGTAGAAATCAGCGCGATCCTCGTTGATGGCGGCGACGAGCTTCTCGGTAACCTCGGGAGCGCTCATCTCGGGCTGCAGATCGTAGGTAGCAACCTTGGGGGAAGCGACGAGCACGCGCTCCTCGCCCTCCTTGGGCTCCTCGATGCCACCGTTGAGGAAGAACGTCACGTGGGCGTACTTCTCGGTCTCGGCAGTGTGCAGCTGCTTCAGGCCATTGGCGGCGATAACGTCGGCCAGGACGTTCTCGGGGAACGTCTTGGGGAAGGCGACCTCGACGTCAAACGTCGGATCATACTCGGTCATCGTCACAAAGTGCGAAAGCTTGATCTGCTCGCGCTCAAAGCCGTCGAACTCCTTGTCCGTGAACACGCGGGTCATCTGACGAGCGCGGTCGGGACGGAAGTTGAAGAAGATGGCCGCGTCGCCCTCGTGAATGCCCTCGTTGTGGGCAGCGAAGGGCTCGACGAACTCGTCGCCGCGCGGGTCCTTCTCGTAGTAGGCCTTGATACCGGCAACGGGGTCGGTATCAGCATCGGACGCGTTGACCATGACGTCGTAGGCGCGCTGGATGCGCTCCCAACGATTATCGCGGTCCATGGCCCAATAACGGCCCGAGACGGTGGCAACGCGAGCGTCGCAACCGGTCTCCTCGGAGATCTTAGCCAGGAAGGCGCAGAACTCACTCATGTAGCCGGCACCGGACTGCGGGTCAACGTCGCGGCCATCCATGAAGGCGTGGACGCGAACGGTCTTGACACCGTGCTCGGCAGCCATCTTGACCAGAGCCTCGACGTGGTTCATGTGGGAGTGAACGCCGCCAGGGCTCATAAGGCCCATGAGGTGGAGAGTCTTGCCGTCAGCCTTGACATCGTCCATGGCCTTGACGAAAACCTCGTTCTTGGCGATGGAGCCGTCCTTGATGGCATTGTTGATGCGCGAAAGCTCCTGGAACACGATGCGACCGGCACCGATGTTGAGGTGACCCACCTCGGAGTTGCCCATCTGGCCGTCGGGAAGGCCCACGTCCTCGCCCGAAGCACCGAGCGTGGTGTGAGGATACTTCTCGTACAGGCCATCAAGGAAGGGCGTCTTGGCAGCGGCGACGGCGTTCTCGCCATCAGCCGGAGCCAGGCCGCAGCCGTCCATGATAATCAGGAGTGCAGGAAGATGACGTTGTGCCATATGTCCTACTCGCCTGCCTTGACGACCATAGAGGCGAAGTCGGCAGCCTTGAGCGAAGCGCCGCCCACGAGGGCGCCGTCAACGTCGGGCTTGGCGACGAGCTCGGCGATGTTACCGGGCTTGGCGGAACCACCGTAGAGAACGCGGATGCCGTTGGCGAGCTCCTCGCCGAACATCTCCTTGAGGGTCTCACGGATAGCGCCGCAGACCTCCTGAGCATCCTCGGCGGTAGCGGTCTTGCCGGTGCCGATGGCCCAGATGGGCTCATAGGCGACGACGACCTGCTTGGGGCAGGTGATCTCAAGACCAGCAAGGCCAGCCTTGACCTGGTTCACGACGTGCTCGACATAGGTGCCGGCCTCGCGGACCTCAAGGGACTCGCCGCAGCAGAAGACGGGAACAAGGCCGGCGGCAACGAGAGCCTTGGCCTTCTTGTTCTGGTCCTCGTCGGTCTCGTGGAAGTAGTCGCGACGCTCGGAGTGACCGATGATGCAGTAGGTGCAGCCAGCGGACTTGAGCATGTCGCAAGAGGACTCACCCGTGAAGGCACCCTTGGCCTCCCAGTACACGTTCTGTGCACCGAGGGCGATGGGGGCAGCCTGAATGCGGTCATGAACCGTGGTGATGTCGATGGTCGGAGGGCAGACGAGCACCTCGACGCCAGCCGGAACCTCGGGCAGAGCCTGAGCCAGCTCGTCGGCGAGCTTGGCGGCCTCGGCGACGTCGTTGTTCATCTTCCAGTTACCAGCGATAAGAAGGGTGCGATTAGGCATCGAGAAGCGCCTCCACTCCGGGCAGGGCCTTACCCTCGACGAGCTCCATGGAAGCGCCACCACCGGTGGAGATCCAGCTCATCTTGTCGGCCAGGTTGAACTTGTTGACAGCTGCGACAGAGTCACCACCGCCGATGATCGAGGTGCAGTCAGCCTCGGCGAGAGCCTCGGCGATAGCCTGGGTGCCGTGAGCAAAGTTGTCAAACTCGAAGACGCCCATGGGGCCGTTCCAGAACACGGTCTTGGCGCCCTTGACAGCCTCGGCATAGAGCTCCTCGGTCTTGGGACCGATGTCCATACCCTCACGATCGTCGGGGATAGCGTCGGAAGCAACAACCTCGGGGACAGCGTCCTCGCCAAAGTGATCGGCAACACGGTTGTCGATGGGGAGTAGGATCTTGACACCCTTCTCCTCGGCCTTCTTGAGCATCTCGCCGGCGCGCTCGACCCAGTCCTCTTCCTTGAGGGACTGACCAACGGACAGGCCCTGAGCCAGGAAGAAGGTGTAGGCCATGCCGCCACCGATGATCAGGGTGTCAGCGGAGTCGATGAGGTGATCGAGAACGCCGATCTTGGAGGAAACCTTGGAACCGCCGACGATGGCGACGAAGGGGCGCTCGGGCTCGGCGAAGATGCCGGTCAGCGTGTCGACCTCCTTCTCGAGCAAGAAGCCGGCGACGGCAGGCAGGTAAGCGGCGGGGCCCACGACGGAACCCTGGGCGCGGTGAGCGGTGCCGAAGGCATCGAGAACGAAGACGTCACCATAGGAAGCGAGCTTCTTGGCGATCTCGGGATCGTTCTTCTTCTCACGCTTGTCAAAACGGACGTTCTCGAGAACGAGGACCTTACCCGGCTCGACGGCGGCGACAGCCTCAGCAGCCTTCTCGCCGTAGGTGTCAGCGACAAAGGCAACGTCGAGACCAGAGAGCTCAGCGAGCTTCTTGGCGACGGGCTCGAGGGACAGCTCGGGCTGGAAGCCGGTGCCCTCGGGACGGCCGAGGTGGCTCATGAGGATGACGCGAGCGTTGTGCTCAACGAGGTAGTTGATGGTGGGCAGGGCAGCCTTGATACGGGTGGTGTCGCCAACGACGCCATCCTTGATAGGCACGTTAAAGTCAACGCGGACGAGAACGCGCTTTCCGTCGACATCGATGTCGCGGACGGTCTTCTTGGTAAAGGCCATGTTTGCTTCTACCTTTCGTACGTGTCTGCCTCCCATTACGGCAGACGATTTCTTATAAAAAGGGCGCGACCCTAGGGTGTAAGCCCTATAAGGCCGCGCCCTTCTTTAGACGCTCAACGAGCTATTCGCTAAAAGCTAAATTAAGCAACGAACTTCTCGAAGTACTTGATGGTGCGGACCATCTGAGAGGTGTAGGAGTTCTCGTTGTCGTACCAAGAGGTGACCTGAACGAGGGTCTGGCCGTTGCCGAGATCAGAGCACATGGTCTGAGTTGCGTCGAAGATGGAGCCGTGGGTCTCGCCGACGATGTCGCGGGAGACGATCTGGTCCTCGTTGTAGGCGAAGGTCTCGGGGATGGTCTCGGCGTAGGCCTTCATGGCAGCGTTGACCTCGTCGACGGTGACCTTCTTGTCAACGACGGCGTAGAGGTTGGTCAGCGAGCCGGTCGGCGTCGGGACGCGCTGGGCGGCACCGATGAGCTTGCCGTTGAGCTCGGGGAGAACCAGGCCGATGGCCTTGGCAGCGCCCGTGGTGTTCGGGACGATGTTCTCGGAGCAGGCGCGGGAGCGACGGAAGTTGCCCTTGCGCTGCGGGCCGTCGAGCGGCATCTGGTCGCCGGTGAAGGCGTGGATGGTGGTCATGATGCCGGACACGATGGGAGCGAAGTCGTTCAGACCCTTGGCCATCGGGGCGAGGCAGTTGGTGGTGCAGGAAGCAGCGGAGATGATGTTGTCCTCAGCGGTCAGCGTCTCATGGTTGACGTTGTACACGATGGTGGGCAGATCGCTGCCGGCCGGAGCGGAGATGACGACCTTCTTGGCGCCAGCGTTGATGTGGGCCTGAGCCTTAGCCTTGCTGGTGTAGAAGCCGGTGCACTCGAGAACGACGTCGACGTCAAGGTCGCCCCAAGGCAGGTTGTTAGCGTCGGCCTCCTTGTAGATCTTGATCTCCTTGCCGTCAACGGTGATGGAATCCTCGCCAGCAACGACCTCGTGATCGCGAGCGTAGTTGCCCTGCGTGGAGTCGTACTTCAGCAGGTAAGCGAGCATATCGGGAGAGGTGAGGTCGTTGATAGCGACGATCTCGGAGCCCTCATGACCGAACATCTGACGGAAAGCCAGACGACCGATGCGACCGAAGCCGTTAATAGCAACCTTTACTGCCATTGTGTCTCCTTTCGTAAGGCCCCCGCGAGCTACAGCGCCCGCCGTTGAGGCCCACAAACTAACCACTCGCCTAATATACCTTTTTTTTGACTTGAATTTCACGAGAATGCTCGAAATTGAAAATCAAATTTACGTTAAAACGTTTTAAATACTAAAATAGCAGCTAAATCCATATATAAGTCGTTACTTCAAACTACCTGTTTGCTTCAATGAGCTTTTCAAGCCGTAAAACACGATGGTAGAGGGCTGACTTCGACAAGGGAGGGTCAGCCATCTCCCCCAAATCACGCAGCGACAGATCGGGATAGCGCTCGCGCAGGTCGCAAAAGACCGCCAAGGCATCCGGAAGCGCATCACGAAGGCCACGCTGCTCGAGCTCATCGATAAGCGCAAGCTGATGTTGGGCGGCACCGGCGCTTCTGGTCTGGTTGGCGAGCTCGGCGTTCACGCGACGGTTCACATCGTTCTTAACCAACTTGACCGCGCGCGCCTCCTCAATCTCGGCAACGCTGCGCTTGGCGCCAATCAGCTTTAATAGATGCTCGATTTCCTCGGCGCTCTTAATGTACACGGCATATGACCCCCGCCGTGCATTAACACGAGCATGGACCCCAATCTGCTCCAACAGATCGCAAAGCCCCTTGGCATATTGCTCGCCCTGCACAGCAATCTCCAAATGAAAATCGCCGCGTGGATCGGCCACGAAGCCGCCCGCGATGAGCGCGCCGCGGATATAGGCAAGTCTACAGCAAGGACGGGCAACGATATGTCGGGGTACGCCGGCGACAAGTCCTCCCCTACGTTCGAGGATACCCAGCAGAACCAAGGCCTTATCCAGGTCTGGCTGATCAGGCAAGGTGATGAGGTAGTTTCGAACCTTATGCAATACAGATTTACGGACGGTGAACTCCGTTTTGAGCTTAAGGATACGATGCGTCAGCGTGATCATCGTGCGCGCGACGGCTCCCGTCTCAGTCGCAACCGTCAAACGATACCGCCCAGAGCCGGTAAGCGAGAGCGTACCGCTCACGCGCGTGAGGGCGGCAAGCGTCGACAAGTCGCAGTATTCACATTCGGGTTCGCAGCGCGCAAGCTCGTCGCGCACCTCAGCGGTAAACGACATGCAGGCCTATGCCTTCGTGTTGGCGCGCGACAGGTCGCGGTGGGAGATGCTCACATGATACTGAGCGCCTTCCAGGTAACGGGCCGTGGCCTCGGCAATGGCAACGCTGCGGTGCTGGCCGCCCGTGCAGCCGATGGCGATAGAAAGCTGCGGCTTACCCTCCGCGATATAACCGGGCATGACCGTATCGAGCAGCTGTGTCCAAGCCTTCCAAAACTCCTGCGTCTTGGGATGGTCCAGAACAAAATCGGAGACCTTTTTATCGAGACCGGTCATCGTGCGCATCTCGGGATCGTAGAACGGATTGGGCAGGAAGCGGACGTCGATCATAATATCCGCTTCGACGGGCATGCCGTGCTTAAAGCCAAACGAGAACACGTGGACATCCATAAGCTGCTGGTCGGACAGCTCGGAAAATGCCATACGCAGCTTGTTGCGCAGCGCAGAGGTGCGCAGACGGCTCGTGTCGATAATCATATCGGCTCGGTCGCGCACGCCCTGCAGCTGAAGGCGCTCGCGCTGAATGGCATCGGCCGTAGTCTCCCCCGGCTTGGCAATGGGATGACGGCGGCGATTTTCGCTGTAGCGACGAATCAGCACCTCGTCAGAAGCCTCCAGGAACACGATGTCGCAGCTCATCTCGCGCTCTTCGAGAGCGGCGACCGCATCGAGCAACTCGTCAAACAGTCCCTGGCTACGCAAATCGCAGGTGACGGCGAGATGCCTGCCCACGCCCGTATTGATGCCGACGAGCTCGGCAAGCTGGGCGATGAGACGCGGAGGCAGGTTATCGATGCAAAAATAGCCCATGTCCTCGAACACGTGCATGGCCTGTGTGCGGCCTGATCCGGACATTCCGGTGATGATGACGATATCGGGGATGCGCTCCGAGCGCTCCGCCGCATCCATGGCATCTCCCTTTTGCATGTGTTGCCTCCCGAAAACAAGCGCGGGAACCAGCAACCCGGATCCCGCGCGGTCAATTGCCTATATTGAGTATACCGCCCCGAGCGGATACGAGGCCTGTCTTACGCCTCAAGCGCAGCCTTGAACCAACTCGTAATACTCGTGGGGTGCGTGATGGCGGTGCCGACGACAACGGCCCAGGCGCCAGCATCGATCGCGGCGCGAGCCTCCTCGGGCGTATGCACGCGACCCTCGCAAATGATGGGAAGGCCGGGGAATTCCTCGGTCGCCTGACGCAGGAGCGGCAGATCGGGGCCATCGGCCATGGTGCAGTCGATGGCGGCAACACCATGAGACAGCGTGGTGGACACCAGGTCGAAGCCCATGTCGACAGCACGACGAATATCCTCGATGGTGGCACAGTCGGCCATCAGGAGCACGCCCTCCTCGTGCAGCGGACGGAAAGTATCTTCGACGGTCTTGCCATCGGGACGCGGACGATCGGTGGCGTCGATCGCCACGATATCGGCACCCGCAGCAACGCAGGCGCGAGCGTGGCGCAGCGTCGGCGTGATGTAAACGCCCTCGTGCCCATCCTTCCACAGGCCGATAACAGGAACCTCACAGCGACCCTTAATGGCGGCAATGTCGGCAAGGCCCTGGCAGCGAATGGCGGCGGCGCCGCCGAGCTCGCAAGCGCGAGACATTTGAGCCATGGTCTCAGGCGTACGAAGCGGCTCGCCCATATACGCCTGAACGCTCACGACGAGCTTGCCCTTCAGGGATTGAATCAAAGGATCGACGGTCATAAGGCTGTAACCTTTCTCAGAACAGCCTCCCGAGGCGTGTTGTCTCGGGAGGCTCCTACAGAAGATACGTTTACTTCAACGAGGCAAGAAGATGCTCAGCGGCACCGATGAGCGGAGCATCGCCCTCCAGAGAACCGATGAGGATCGGCGTGTCCTGAAGCGGATCGAGCGCCTGGCTGGCATAGCCCTCGTGTACCGAATCCTTCCACGTCTGTGAACGCCAATCGGGACCTTGGTGAATCACGCCACCCGAAAGCACGATGACCTCAGGGTCCAGGATGTTAGCGAGCGAGCCCAAGCTGGCACCCAGCGCAAAGCCGGCGTCATGGATGACCTCGGTCGCCTTTGCGTCGCCCGCACGGCACAGGTCGTTCACATCGCGACCGACCGAAGGACGGCTGGGGTCGACGCGACCAAAGCGCTCATCGTACATACGACCAATGGAAGTGCCCGAAGCAACCGACTCCAGATGGCCGGAACGCCCGCAGGCGCAGGGAATACCGGCGGCAGCCGAGCACTCGATGTGGCCCATATGGCCAGCAGCACCATGGAAACCCTGCATCACGCGGCCGTTCTCGACATATGCGCCACCGATGCCCGTACCGATGCCAAGACACAAGACGGAGAACTTGCCCTTGCCGACGCCCCAGTGGGCCTCGCCCAGAGCATGAGCCTGCACGTCGCCTACAACGGCAACGGGAAGACCGAGGTCCTCGCGCAGGCGCGGCCCCAACTGAACACCGGACCAGCCGGGCATGATCTCGTTGGCATACGCGATGGCGCCCGTCTTGGGATCGACGACGCCGGCGGCACCGATACCGACGCCAAGGACCTCGACATCGGGATTCGCCTCGAGAGCAGCCTTGATGGACGCCTCGATACGTTGGAAGACGGCCTCGCCGCCCTCTTGGGCCTCGGTGGGAACCTCGGCCTCAAAAACAGGATGGGGCACACTACCGTCAGCCGGGTACTCCATGATGGCAGTCGCGATCTTAGTTCCGCCGATATCGACAGAGCAGACGTACTTGTTCTCCATGTCGCTCTCCTTAGGAGATAAAAAACAACTACAGGAAATGCGCCGTCAGGCTAGCCGTCACAGCGCGGAAAAGGTTTTCCAGGTGCCCGAGATCGCCAAGAAACCGTGTGACCATTGATCTAATGGGTCATGGCCGCACGGTTGAACGGCGAGGTCGGGTGCCCGGGGAAGCTTTACAGGAGACCGTTGTCCTGGAGGACCTTCTTAATCGCCTCGACGTTCTCGCCGGTCATGGCCTTCACCGGGCGCGGCATGGTCGGGCTGTCGAAGATACCCATGAGGTTCATAGCGGTCTTGAAGGCGCCGACGCCACCGGCATAACCCTGGACGCCCGAGGTGACATCCCAGATGTGCGAAATCTCATTGAGGCGATCCTGCTCGGCCTTGACGGTAGCCCAGTCACCAGCCTGAGCGGCCTTCCACTGACGCACGTAGCCCTCGGGCTCAACGTTGGCGAGACCCGGAACGGAACCGTCGGCGCCACCGAGGTAGGCGCCGTCGACAACAACCTCGTGACCGGTGAGGATGCTCATCGGATGGCCGTTCTTCTCGTTCTCCTGAACGAGGTAGCGGAACGAGATGTCATCACCCGAGGAATCCTTGACGCCGGCCAGAACGCCCTCGGCACCGAGCTTGGCAAGGAGCTTCCACGGGAGCTTGGTGTGGACACACACGGGGATGTCATAGGCGAAGATGGGCAGGTCGAGTTCCTCATGCAGGATGCGGAAGTGCTCCTCGACCTCGGTCATGCCCTGCAGGGCATAGAACGGGCAGGTGGCGACAAGCGCATCGGTGCCCAGCTCCTGAGCGACCTTACCGTGCTCGATCATGCGCTCGGTCTCGGTGTCGATGATGCCGACCAGAACGGGAACGCGGTGGTCGACGATACGGACGGCCTCGGAGATGATCTGACGGCGACGCTCGTCGGTGGAGAAGACGACCTCGCCCGAGGAGCCCAGGAAGAACAAGCCATCGACGCCGGCATCGATCATGCGGTTGATGCTGCGCTCAAAGGAGGCAACATCGAGCTGGTGGTCTTCGGTATCGGGAACAACGACGGGAGGGATAACGCCGGTGAATTTCTGAGTTGCCACAAGAATCTCCTTAGTTGTCTGGTGGGCAGCCCTATGCCGCCCACTCTTGTTGGCAGTGTCCAGGCCGTCTAGGCCAAAGAACACGAGTAGAACGTTTGGTTAAAAAAGTCGACGACTTCGTTTTCGAACGCATTGATGCGCTCGTGAGCGTATTTGGCATAGATGATATGTCTCCGGTCACACTCAAGACCGTTGAATACGGCAAACTGATCCTTGGGATCGCTCACGGTATCCATGAGCGATGTGCCCATGAGCACCGATCCGCGCACCCGAGACGACAGCGCCTCGAGGCCGCCAGGAAGCGGATTGGCAACCGCCGTGCAGGCGAGACCCCGCTCGTCCAGAGCAGAAACCGCCAGCGCGACTCCGCCGCCTAGACCCTCGCCCCATGCAAAGATGCGGTCGGGGTCCATGCCATCAAGATTGCGCGCCACCTTCGCCAGCGCGCAACCCCAACGGACGCGCTCGACAAAAGCGGGCGAAGAAATCCCCCGCTGCAGGTCGTCCGCACCAGCAACATCGTCATCCAGCGCGAGGACGGCATACCCCATGGCGGCAAATCTCGTCATGTGATGCCAGCCGCGCACAGGCCGATCGATATCGTGGAACATCAGGCACAGCGGCACGCGCTCAGACACTCGGGCACGACCGACAGGCTCGATCAAACGAGCGTGAATCGCATCGTCACCGAGCTCAAAGGAGACCTCCGAGTAACGGGCGCAGGGGTTAACAAAGTCAATCGCCGTAATGGCCAGGCCTTGAATCTCAAGATTCGAAGCGCATGTCTCTAAATCAGAAACATCTGCTTGGACATCACCGCGCCAGTCCCGATATTCTGCGAGCCTTGACGAAACCGTTCCAGGAATTCCCACGAGCCCGGGGACAATCAGCTCATTAACATTGCTCTCGCACTTAGACATGAGCCTCCCCTCCCTTACAGAAAAACGGAATGATCAGATCGTCAAAATCCTGAATCTCCTCGTGGCCAAAGCCTTCAAAGAACTCATGACGCTTTTCGCAGGTCAGGTTGTTATAGACCGCAAACTGCGTCGCTGGCGGGCAGACGATATCGGCTGTGCCGGTGCCAAACAGCACGGGGCATTTGACCATAGGGGCAAAGTTCTTGGAATCGAAGTACGCCAGCTTGGCATAGGCTTCGTCAATACGAGTCGAGTCCTCGTCAAACCAGCGAGACCAATAGCGCAGGCCCTCGTAGGCAATGTCGTCTGCATCCAAATCCCAGACTAGGCGGAAATCTGACAGGAAGGGATAGAGGATGGCGGCACGATTGATAAGCTCGCTGTTAAGCGCACAGGTCGCAATGCCCAAACCACCACCCTGCGACGCGCCGTTCACAAACACACGGGAAAGATCGATGCCCTCGAGCTCGCGAACAATACGGCACAGGATGCGAATATCTTGGTGCAAGCGGACATAGTAGAGGTTGGCCGGGTCGCCGTCGATGCCGGCGACGATATGCCCGGCAACCGTTGTGCCCTCAAATCCACCAATGTCCTCGGAGGGACCTCCTTGGCCGGGGCAGTCGAGGGCGATGAGTGCCATGCCCATGCCCGCAAACGACGCCTGCTCAAACCAGCTGCGGCTTGCACCCGGATACCCATGGAACTGAAGCACCAATGGCACGGGCTCGTCCGAGACGGGTTTAAGGTACTTGGCATGCAGGCGAGCGCCACACATGCCGGTATACCAGAGGTCGAAAAGTTGGCAGGTCGCGGCATCGGTGACCGATGCCGTGTCGATCGCATAGTCAAGCCCGACGGCGTCGGCCTCGGCCATGCGATCCTTCCAAAAGAGATCGAAATCTGATGGACGGGGCATGGCGCCTCGATATTCACCAAATTGATGTTGTAGCTCCTGAGCACTTGGCATGGCTCGTGAACCCAACCTTTCGAAATCGCAACGGAGGTGCGCCCGGCAAGGGAACCGGGCGCACGGGAGGGAAAGCGAGGCTATTCGCCGAGCTTGGGGTGCAGCAGCGACGGCGCAGCGCCGAGCAGCATCTTGGTGTAGGGGTCCTGGGGATGCTGGAAGACCTGCTTGGCCTCGCCCTGCTCGACGATCTTGCCGCCATTCATAACGATGATGTCGTCAGAGATATAGCGGACCGTCTGGATGTCATGGCTGATGAACACCATGGCCAGGCCGAGCTCCTTCTTAAGGTCGGTCAGCAGGTTCAGAATCTGCGCGCGGACCGAAACGTCCAGAGCCGAGGTGGGCTCGTCGGCGATGATGGCATCGGGGTTCAGCGACAGGGCACGGGCAATTGCGACGCGCTGGCGCTGGCCGCCCGAAAGCTGACCGGGAAGAACCTCGGCGGCGGAGCTGGGCAGACCGGTGAGCTCCAGGAGCTCTTTGACGCGCTTCTCCTGCTCGGCCTCGGTACCCAGGTTGTGGACGCGCATGGGGTCGAGCAGCTGCTCGCGAACGACCATGCGGGGGTTGAGCGCCGTGGCCGGGTTTTGAAACACGACCGAGATGACGCGACCCATGTGGCGACGGTCCTCGGCGGTACGTTTGGTAACGTCCTTGCCCTTAAAGTAGACCTTGCCGCTCGTGGGGGCCTGCAGGCCGCACATGACGTTGGCGGTGGTGGACTTACCGCAACCGGACTCGCCGACGATGCCGATCGTCTGACCGGGCATGAGCTTAATCGTTACACCCTGGACGGCGTGAACCAGGTTGGGGTGCAGAATCGAGCCGGTACGGGTCCTAAAGGTGACGTGGACGTCATCAAGGAAGATGATCGGCTCGACGCCGTTGACTGCGGTCTCGCTCATCTACATCACCTCCGCGTGAGGGGTCAAACCATTTGCCTTGAGCACCTCGTCGGGGAGCTCGGAATAGAAGTGCTCGGTGCCGGGCACGCGCTTGAAGACCGGACGGGTGTCCAGGCCAATACGCGGATGGCTCGAGCGGGGCGCGAAGCGATCGCCCTTGGGGAAATCGCGCGGGCTCGGAACGGCGCCGGGCACCTGGTGCAGGCGACCCGAACCGCTCTCGATGGACAGAACGGAACCCAGAAGACCGCGGGTGTACTCGTGGATCGGGTTGGTGAGCAGCTCCTTGGTGGGTGCCTGCTCGATAACCTGGCCAGCGTACATAACCGTGATGTTGTGGGCGACCTCGGCGACCAGAGCCAGGTCATGCGAAACGAAGATCATGGCAAAGCCGAGCTTGGCCTGAAGATCGTTGAGCAGCTTGATGACCTGCTTCTGGACGGTAACGTCCAGAGCGGTCGTGGGCTCGTCGCAGATGACCAGCTTGGGGTCGCGAGTAAGGGCCATAGCGATCAGGACACGCTGACGCTGGCCGCCGGAGAGCTCATGCGGATAGCTCTCGAGTGTGCGCTTGGGATCGAGGCCGACGAGCTCCAGGAGCTCCTCGGCGCTGCGGGTTCCGCCGCGCTTGGTGAGCTGCTTCATCTGGGCAGAGATGAGCATGGAAGGGTTGAGCGAGGACAGGGCGTCCTGATAGACCATAGCGATATCGGTACCGCGCAGGCCGAACCACTCCTTCTTGCTCATCTTGAGCAGGTCGCGGCCCTCCCAGAGAACCTCGCCGGAAAGATGCTCGTCATCGTCGGTCAGGCCCATGATGGCCAGCGTGGTGATGGACTTACCGCAGCCGGACTCGCCTACCAGGCCCATGGTCTGGCCGGGACGGACGTCAAAGTTAACGTGGTCGACGACATTGATGTCACCGTGGTGCTCAAACTGGATGCAGAAATCGCGGACCGAAAGGATCGGCTCAACGGACTCATCGGGCACATGGCGGTCGTTACGCTTGAGCTCGACATCGCGCAGGGCGCCAAGACGGGCGGACAGGGACTGAGCCTGCTCCTTGTAGGCACGAACGGGGTCGGAGACCAGCAGGTCGGCCTCGCGGCGCTTGGAGGAGTCGGTCGGATCCAGGGCGGCGGAGGGAGCAGCGGCCATGGCGTCGGTAATGCCCTCGGAGAGGATGTTGAGCGCCAGGCAGGTGATCATAATGGCCAGGCCCGGGAACAGCGCTTGCCACCAACGGCCAGCGAGCACGCCACCGCGAGCATCGGCGAGGATGTTGCCCCAGGTAGCGGTAGGCTCCTGAATACCAGCGCCGATAAAGGTCAGCGAGGCCTCGAAGATGATGGCGTCGGCGACCAGGGTAACGGTGAAGACCATGATCGGGGCGATGCAGTTACGCAGAACATGCTTGATCAAAATCCACGGAGCCTTGGCGCCGGAAACGATGACCGCGCGGACATAGTCCTCGCCGTACTCGGACACGATGTTGGCGCGCACGATACGGGCAATCTGCGGGGTGTACATAAAGCCGATGGCGAAGATGATCGACGGCACGGAATTGCCCAGGATGGAGACGAAGACGGCAGCGAGGGCGATGCCCGGGATGGACATGATGATGTCCAGGATGCGCATGATCGCCTCGGAAACGGACTTGCGCGAAACCGCCGCGAGGGCGCCCACGACCGAGCCGCAAACCAGAGCCATGGCAGTGGCGCCAAAGCCGATGATCAGCGAGTAACGACCACCGTAGAGCATGCGCGACAGAATGTCGCGACCCTTATCGTCGGTACCGAAGATAAATCCGTTGCCGGGAGCCTGGCGAGCAGTGAAAATCTCGACCGGGCTATAGGGGGCAAGAAGGGGCGCCAGAATCGCGGTCAGGGCGACCAGTGCCAGCACGACGGCGGCAATCTTAGAAGACAGCGTCATCTTCTTCCAGCCACCGAGCTTGAGCCCCTTGGAGGCAGCTTTCTCGAGCTGCTCGGTTTGCTTCTCTCGAATCTTTACCATAATCTACACCGTCCTGATGCGCGGGTTGATGAGCAGGTAGAGCATGTCAACCACGATGTTGATGATGATGAAGGCAAGAGCAACGACGATGACGACGCCCTGAACCAGGTTCGCCTCGTTGCCCTGAACGCCCTGCAGAATCGCAGTACCCATGCCGGGGAGGTTGAAGATGACCTCGATGACGACGGCGCCGCCCATAAGGTAACCGATCTTAAGACCGAGGGTGGTGACCGGGGTGATCAGCGCGTTGCGCAAAACGTTGATGCCGACGACGACCTTCTCGGGAACGCCGGCGCCACGGGCCATGCGGACGTAGTCCTTGTCGAGCTCCTCGACCATGGCGGTACGCACGATACGAGTCATCTGGCCCGTCAGCGGGAATGCCAGGGCGATAGCGGGCATGATCATACGTCCCAGATAGCCAGCCGGGTTGGTGGTGAAGTGAGGCAGAGCACCCGATGCCGGGAGCACCTTAAGGTAGGAAGAGAACAGCAGGATCAACAGGACGGCAAGCCAGAACGACGGGGTTGCCAAGCCGGCGATGGAGAAGACGCGGATCACTTGGTCCGGCCATTTATCGCGATACAGTGCCGCGATGACGCCGAGCAAAAACGAGACGACCGCGCCGATGGCAAGACCGATGAAGGTCAGCTGCATCGTGACGGGCAGGGCCGTGGAGATGCGCTTGGCAACGGAGTTGCGAGCAGCACCATAGGTGCCCATGTCACCATGGATCAAATCGCCCATATAGCGCACGTAGCGCACGGGCCAGGGGTCGTCCAGACCATACTTCTCATGGTACTCGGCAACCGCCTCGGGCGAGGCACCGTCACCCAACGCCGTATAGGCGGGGTCGGTCTTGGAGAACGACATAAGGAAGAACACCAGGACGGTGACGCCCAATGCCATGATCGGCAGCGCCACGAGACGCCTTCCAATCAAACGTAGAAAGTTGTTCACGTTCTCTCCCCTTTCTTTTGTCGGTAGGACCAACTGGTATATGAGTATGGATACTCATTACAAGACCCGAGCGACATCGAGGCCGCCCGGGTCTTTGTTTCAACTATGAGGACGTTGCCTTACGACCGACGCCCCACATATGACTCAAGCGAGTCTTAGGCCTTGACGGTCGCGACGCCCCTGAAGGACATGCTCGTCGTGCCGATGCCCTTGAAGCCATCGAGGGCCTCGCCGTTGGGCGCGGTGGACGGATCGTCCCAGGAAGCGGAGACGGTCTTGACGTGGACAACGGGGTACAGAACGGCGTTGTCGGCGATGATGTCGAAGCACTCGTTCCACTTCTTCTGCTGCTCGTCGCCCTCGGCGGCAAGAGCCTCGTCCATGAGACCGTGGAGCTTCGCCCACTCAGCGGAATCCTTCCACGGGCAACGGGTCTGCATCCAGACGTTGTCGCCATACCACCAGTTGAGCAGCAGGTCGGGATCGGCGCCGAAGCAGGACGGATCGCCAGGAGCGAGAAGGATATCGTAGGCCTCGCCGCCGTCGATGGCAGCGTAGGTGGCCGGCGAGGTATCGGTCTGGATGGTCACATCGAAGCCGAGGGCGTCGAGGTCGTTCTTGACCTGAGCGGCCATGCCCTTAATCTGCTCGTTGTCGGTGGTGCGCAGGGTGATGGCGCCCGGGGTGATGCCAGACTCTTCGATGAGCTTCTTGGCCTTCTTGGCGTCAGTCTTGTACACCGTGGAAGCCTCATGATAGTTGGTGAAGCTCTTGGGCAGGTAGCAGCTGGCAGCGGTGGCAAGGCCGGCGAAGGTGTTGGTGATCATCTTCTCGGTGTCGAGCGCATACATGACGGCCTGACGGACCTTGACGTTGTTCCAAGGCTCCTTGGCGACGTTGAACATGATGAAGCGGGTGCCGAAACCCTGAACGTTATCGATCTTGCAGCCAGCGCTCTCGAGCTGGTCGACGGCGTCAGCGGTGACGAGCTCCATAACGAGCGTGGAGCCCTCCTGCTGAGCGGTAACGCGAGCGGTGGGGTCGGTCAGGATGCTGTACTGGATCTTCTTATCCTCGGCAGCATACTCACCGTTGTACTCGGGGTTGGGAACCAGGGTGATCTCGGTATCGGAGATAGAGTCGTACATCCAGGGGCCGGAACCGATCGGCTGCTTGGCGCGATCCTCCTCGGCCTGGGTAGCCGGGGTAACGCGGATGATGGCCAGACGATCCTTGAGCAGGGAGAAGTTGGGGACCTTGGTCTTGACCGTTACAGTGCTGGCGTCCTTGGCCTCGATGGACTCGAAGGGCTGGAAGAACGGAGCATAGGTAGCGGAAGCGGCGCAAGCGGTGTAGGAGGCAACGACATCGTCAGCGGTGACCTCGGTGCCATCGGAGAACTTGGCGCCCTTGCGGATGGTGACCTCGAAAGTGGTGTCGTCCACAGACTTGGGATCGTCGGTGGCGAGCTCGTTGAAGGTGCTGTAGTCGTGGTAATCGATGCCGTAGAGGCCCTCGACGACGTGCCAGTTAGCACCCAGGCCCACAGCGGAGCCGGTGCTGGCGGGATCGAAGCTGGACGGAGCGTAAGCGGAACCAGCGGTGATCACGCCGCCGCCACGGTTAGCGGAATCGGTGGAACCGGAAGCGGAACCCTCGTCGCTAGAGCTGCCACCGCAGCCGGTGAGACCAAGCCCTGCGACAGCAGCGACGCTGCCGGTGAGGCCGAGGAACGAACGCCTGGACATACCCTTGTTGATGATGGCCATGTCTTCTCCTATCAATAGAGAATCTTACTCGGGAGCACCTAGACTTGCCCCCGCGCAACTTGCGGACGATATATACCTTACCTACCGACGAACCCAACTGAGGTGCCGCGCTCGGCGACCGATACATACATACGCTTGAACGGTATTTACTACCGTTCACCGAATTCGTTGACAAACGATTCGCCAGACAGTATGTATCGGCGAGGTGAGATATCAGTCTTCGTCAACCCGCAGGATAGCAGGGTTTTCGCTTGGGTTAGTCAAACGTTTTAGCGTTAATAAAACCCGAAACCAGCAGGCAATCATGGCGAAATAAATGGTTGAAAATCGCGCAATCATGTATATCAGTTGTTTGGCTCGTGTTTAGCTATCGGAATGGCCAGCCGCCGCCTCGGCGCGCTCGGCATTCCATGCAACGAGCGCCTCGTGGACCGCCTTGGCAACATCGGCAGGTATGCCGCGAACTTCCGCGATCTCTTGCTCGCTCGCCGCGCGCAAACGCTTCATCGAGCAAAAATGGCGCATAAGGGCACGTTTTCTGGTGGGTCCCACGCCTGGAACGTCATCGAGTACCGAAACCGTCATGGCTTTATCGCGCAACTCGCGATGGAACGTGATGGCAAAACGGTGCGATTCATCGCGAACCTGTTTAATTAGATAGAGCGACGCGGACCCGGTCGGCAGCACGACGGGAGTCTCGTCCCAAGGCACGAAAACCTCCTCATCGGCCTTTGCCAAGCCACAAACTGGTATATCGAGCCCAAGAGCCTCAAGTTGCTTGATCGCAGCGGTCAATTGCGGCTTGCCGCCGTCGACAACGAGCAAATCAGGGCGCGAGCCAAAGCGCTCGTCGGCCATGCGCTCGGGAGCATAGCGTCGTCCCAAAACCTCGGACATCGACACGAAGTCATTTGCCTCATCCAATTCGGCCTGAATTTTAAAACGACGGTACTGGCTCTTGTCGGCGCGTCCGTTGGTAAACACCACCATCGAGGCGACGGTAAAGGTTCCGTGCAGCGTCGAGATATCGAAGCACTCGATACGCATCGGCGGCAATGGCAGCGCCAGCGCGCTTTCGAGCTCCAGGAGCGCTTGATTGGTGCGGTCGTCAGCGTACCCCGTTCGCATCATGTAGCGCATGAGGGCATGGCGCGCATTTTTGGATGCCATATCGAGCAAACGGTGCTTTTCGCCACGCTGCGGCCTATGGAGATGGCAGGAACGCTCGCGCTTGCCTGCAAGCCACTCCCCCAGCGCCTCCGCATCCTCAAGCTCGACAGAGAGGTTTATCTCAGCTGGAATATCAGCCGTCTCGTCGTAATAGCGCTTAAGAAAGCCCGATTGAAGTTCCTCTTCGTCGACATCCAAACCCTTATCGAGAATAAACTCGCAGGTGCGAACTGTTCGGCCCTCACGCACGACAAAGACGCAAGCGGCAGAGATGGTCTCCTCGCGATAGAAACCGATGACATCGATATCGACACTGGAGGGAAAAACGACTTGCTGACGGTCGTCCAGACCCCTGATGACCTCCAAACGACGTTTGACGCGTGCCGCGCGCTCAAAGTCGAGCGCCTCGGCGGCATCCGTCATCTCGGAAGTCAGCTCGTCGACGACATCTTTGCGATGGCCCGACAAAAAGCGCTCGACACGCTTGACGTTCTTGGCATAGTCTGCCGGGGAAATCGCGCCGACACACGCACCCGGGCCGCGCCCGACATGGTAGTCGAAGCAGGGACGACCGTTTTGCGCGCAAATCATATTGACGATGTCTTCCTCGCCCTTGTGGGACTCGACGATACGGCGACAACGACGCCACTCCGCACAGGATGCGGAGCAGATGGGGATAACCTTGCGCAGCGTATCTATCGTCTCACGTGCCGCACGGCTATCGGTATAGGGTCCAAAATAGCGCGTTCCCGGCTTATGACGCTCACGCGTGTATTTGATAGCGGGATACAGGTCGCCCTTTGTAATGGCGATAAAGGGATAGCTCTTGTCATCCTTGAGGTCGACGTTAAAGTACGGATGGTACTGACCAATCAAATTGCGCTCGAGCACCAACGCCTCATGCTCGGTCTCCACCACGATATAGTCAAAGCTCGCCACCAGCTGCATCATCAGCGGGATCTTTTGACGCTCATCCTGCAGTGTCACGTATTGGCGCATACGGGCGCGCAGGTTTTTCGCCTTGCCCACGTAGATGACATCGCCCTTGGCATCCTTCCAAAGGTAGCAACCGGGCTGCGTGGGAACGCGCGAAACCTGCTCGGCGAGTGTTGGAATGTTGTCGTGACCGGCCACACGCACCTACTTGCGACGAAGCAGCGCCGAGACCTCGGGCATCTTAAGGACGACGGCAAGGCCAAAGGTAACAGCAAGCGAGACGACACCCGCAACGCAAACATAGCCAAGAGTAATCAGAATCGAGCCGCCAAGTGCCCCGACAAAGTGCTCGAGCGCCCACATGACGCCGGCGCCTGCGGCAGCACCCAGGCCACCGAGCAAAAGGCCAAAGAAACCGCCATGCAGGATAGATTTGACCTGAAGGCCACGCAGACGACGACGCAGCCACCACAGCGAGCAGCCGACCAAGATCACGTAGTCGACGACATACGAAAGCGCGATTGCCGGCATACCGAAGCCCAGCACAACGCCAAACAGCAGAACCGAGCCGGCCTGGCCGATGGCGGAATACAGGCAATAGCGGCTATAGGGCTTCATATCGAGCAAGGCAGAGAAGCTCTTCTGCATCAACACGACCACGCCGTAGAGCGGCAGCGAGAACGCCAGGTAGACAAGGAACTCGGACACCAGCGCCACGCCGGACTCATCAAACTTGCCGGCACAGTAAATCATGTTGAGCGGACGCGCGAAGACAATCAGGTACAGCGCGAACGGAATCAGGAAGAACAGCATCTGGGCGAGGCCACGCGAAATGCCCGTGCGAACGCTGTCGTAATCCTTCTCCTGTGCGTCGTGAGAGAGCTCGGTATAGAGCGCCGTCGAAAGCGAGGCGGCAATCAGCGCGTAGGGCAGCGTGTACCACAGGCGCGCATAGGCGATGACGGAAGGACCAGTCTCGGGCTGGACAACCAGCGCGGCAGCGTTGGTGATAGAAGTCGAGACAAACATGCACACCGTGGCGAGCAGTGTCGGGATACCGAGCGCAATCGTCTGGCGCAGTGCGGGGTCTTTAAAGTCGATATGGATATGGGGATGCACGCCGTGCTTGCCAAGCGCGGGGATCTGACATGCCATCTGAACAAAGACACCGAGGGTCGTACCGGCCGCAATCAAGATGATGCCGGCACGTTCGCCAAACTGTGCGGACACGGGCGCAAAACCCATAAAGCTCGCAATGACGATCACATTGTTGAGGACCGGGGCAAACGTCGACCAGAAGTAGTCGCGGTGTGCGTTGAGAACGCCCGAAAACACCGAGCCCAAACCATAAAACAGAATCTGGATGGCAAAGAAACGGAACATGAACGCAGCGGTATCCATGCTGCCGCCGTCACCCGAAAGGAACGATTGCGTCCAGATAAAGCCCGGGGCGAACACGGTCCCCAGCAACGAAATGCCACCCAGCACCAAAAGCAGAATGCCGAGCAGGTTGCCCACGTACTCGTTCGAGGCCTCGCGACCCTGCTCACGCCTCACGCCCATGTACACGGGCAAAAACGCCGTCACGAGCATGCCGCCCATCACGAGTTCGTAGAGCATATTGGGCAGGTTGTTGGCGACCTGATAGGAGGACGAGAGTAGCGACATGCCGATAGCGGCCGCCATTGCCCACGTGCGGATAAAACCGGTGACGCGAGACACGATGGTCAGGATGGTCATAAGCCCGGCGGAACGACCAACCGTGGAGTAGTCCGACGAGCCCATGTCGTCAGTGTCATCTCGCGACGAAGAAGCTTCGGACGAGGGTGTCTGAGGCGCAGATTCTTTTGCAAAATGAGCTCCGCGCTTCAATTCTTCCTGCGGCATCGCTCAGTCCTCTCTCGTAATCGCGGCAACCGTCGCCCCGCAAAATGCAATTAAATCATCGGGCGCAAGCTCGAGCTGATAACCACGCTTGCCTCCCGAAATAAAAATGGTATCCCAAAGGACGCATGTCTCATCAATGAGCGTTCGGTAGCGTTTTTTCATACCGACCGGGCTGCAGCCGCCGCGAACGTAGCCAGTCGCCGCAAGCAAATCCTTCACATGCATCATGGCCAAGGACTTCTCCCCCGCGGCACGCGCGGCGGACTTTAGATCGAGCTCGTCGGCAACAGGGATGCAGCACACGACATAGTCGTTGGACGGTGTTGCGCAGACCAAAGTCTTAAATCCTTGACCGGGCTCCTCGCCAAGCTGCTCCGAAATCGCGACCCCCAGGCCCACCGACTCATCACCATCGTCTTCGTACGTATGTAGAACATAGGAAATGCCGGCGCTTTCCAGCTCGCGCATCGCATTGGTTTTTGGCGTCTTTACAGCCTTTGCCATGACATATCCTTTCCCTCGCATTCGGACGCAAGGATTAAGTATATGTCCAATTCGGCTGCATACGTCACTTCGGCATAGCAAGCGCCATCGAATCACAAGGAGTCGATGGCGCCCATAAACTGAATCGCCTATTTATTGAGCATCAAGTTGAGCCTGGCGCTCCCGGTCACGTCTGAGCAACGGCGCCAAAAACTTGCCCGTATAACTCTGCGGACAGTTCGCAACCTGCTCCGGTGTGCCCGAAACCACGACGGTTCCGCCGCCGTTACCGCCCTCGGGACCCATATCGATCAGGCGGTCGGCAACCTTGATGACATCAAGGTTGTGTTCAATCACCAGCACCGTGTTGCCCGCATCGACCAAGCGCTGCAGCACATCGAGCAGCTGGCGGACGTCCTCAAAATGAAGGCCAGTCGTCGGCTCGTCCAAAATATAGAACGTCTTGCCCGTCTGGCGTCGATGAAGCTCCTTGGCGAGCTTCACACGCTGCGCCTCGCCGCCCGAGAGCGTCGTGGCGGGCTGGCCCAGGCTCACGTATCCTAAGCCTACATCGTACAGCGTCTGGAGCTTGCGCTTAATCTGCGGGATATTCCCAAAGAAGGCCAGTGCCTCGGTGACGCTCATGTCGAGCACGTCCGAGATGGTCTTGCCACGGTAGGTGACCTCGAGTGTCTCGCGGTTGTAGCGTTTACCGCCGCAAACTTCGCAGGGAACGTAGATATCGGGAAGAAAGTGCATCTCGATCTTGATCTGTCCGTCGCCCTTGCACGCCTCACAGCGTCCGCCACTCACATTAAAGGAGAAACGACCCGGCGAGTAGCCGCGCGCCTTCGACTCCGGCGTACTCGCAAACAGCGCGCGAAGATCATCCCACAGGCCGATATAGGTAGCAGGGTTGGAACGCGGCGTGCGGCCAATCGGCGACTGGTCGATATCGATAACCTTATCGATACACTCAATGCCCTCGATTTTCTTATACGGACCCACAGGGCGCGTCGAGCGGTGAATGGCATTCGTAAGGGCAGGCGCAATGGTGTCGGTAACCAGGGAGCTCTTGCCCGATCCCGACACGCCGGTAACAACCGTAAGCGTACCAAACTCGATCTTGGCGGTAACGTTTTTGAGGTTGTTGGCTCGAGCGCCCGTAATTTTAAGGCAGCCGCGACCGGGCTTGCGCCGTTCATCAGGCACCCGGATCATTCGTTTGCCGGTCAGATAAGCGCCCGTCATCGACTCAGGACACGCCATGATATCGGCAGGCGTTCCCGCCGCGACTACGTGTCCGCCGTTGACGCCGGCGCCGGGCCCCATGTCGATCACGTAGTCGGCGGCACGGATTGTATCCTCGTCGTGTTCGACGACGATAACGGTATTGCGGATATCGCGCAGGCGCTCGAGCGTCTTGATCAAGCGCTCGTTGTCACGCTGATGAAGACCGATCGAGGGCTCGTCCAGAATATAGAGCACGCCCATGAGACCCGCGCCGATCTGCGTTGCCAGGCGAATACGCTGCGCCTCGCCACCGGAAAGCGTCGCCGAGGCACGGTCGAGGGTCAGATAGTCAAGTCCGACATCGACCAGAAAACGCAAGCGCTCCAGGATTTCCTTGACGATGCGCCCGCCGATAAACTGTTGGCGCTCGGTGAGCTCCAGGCCCTCAAAAAACTCGAGCGACTCACGGCACGACAGGCAGCAAACCTCGTAAATGGACTTGCCGCCCACGGTGACGGCGAGCATCTCGGGGCGCAGGCGAGCGCCGCGGCAGCTCGAGCACGGTTCCTCGCGAATGTACTTCTCCAGGCGCGCCTTGGTGTTCTCGTTCGTCGTCTCTGTATAGCGTTCGTACAGGATGTTGCGAACGCCCGAAAACTTGGTATCCCACTGGCTGCGACGTCCGTCGAGCTTTTGGTAGTCGACCGAGATCTTCGTATCGCCCAGGCCATCCAAGAATGCACGACGCACGCGAGGGGGCAAGTCCTTCCACGGCGTATCGGCGCTCACCTTAAAGTGTTTGCAGACCGCAGCAAAAATCTGCGGATAGTAGTTCGAATTGCCAAACAGGCTACCAAAGACTCCGTCGGCAATGGACTTCGAGGGGTCCTCGATCAGCGCCTCGGCATCAACGGTTTTCTTAAAGCCCAGGCCGTCGCACTCAGGACATGCGCCATAGGGAGCGTTGAACGAAAAATCACGCGGCTGAAGATCGTCAATGGAGTGACCATGCTCCGGGCACGCCAAGGCCAACGAATACTCCAGCAGCTCGCCCTCGGTCCCCTCGGGAGCATCACGATCGGGCAGCATGTACACGTTTACATTGCCGTGAGCCAGCGCGGTCGCCTGCTCAACAGACTCGGCGATACGGCCCAGAGAGTTCTCACGGATCACGATGCGATCGACCACGACCTCGATATCGTGCTTGAACTTCTTGTCCAGATCGATCGGATCGTCGAGCGAGCGCACTTCACCGTCGACACGCACGCGGCTAAAGCCCTCGGCGCGAAGGTCCTCAAACAGTTTGGTGTACTCGCCTTTTCGCCCGCGCACCACCGGTGCCAGCACAAACGCGCGGCGGCCCTCCCCCGCCGCCAAGACCTTGTCGGCAACCTGGTCGGTCGTCTGGCGCTCAATGACGCGGCCGCATTCGGGACAGTGCGGGGTGCCCACACGGGCGAACAGCAGGCGCAGATAGTCATAAATCTCGGTTACGGTGCCAACCGTCGAGCGAGGGTTTTTAGACGTCGTCTTTTGGTCGATCGACACCGCCGGCGAAAGGCCGTCGATTGAATCCAAGTCGGGTTTGTCCATCTGGCCCAAGAACTGGCGCGCATAGCTCGAAAGACTCTCGACGTATCGACGCTGGCCCTCGGCATAGATAGTGTCAAATGCCAGCGAACTCTTGCCCGAGCCAGAAAGACCGGTAATGACCACGAGTTGGTCACGCGGAATGGAAACATCGATATCACGGAGGTTGTGCTCACGAGCGCCGCGAATAACGATAGAAGAATCAGACATGGAAGCTCCTTGCCTCCTATTGCATCGAATCATACTGTCGATGAGTTTAGCGCACTCGACGCGCACAGATGTTCGTAATACAAGATTCGCAGACCTTTAGCTTTGCGTATCGGGCGCTTTGTTTCTCGAAATGCCGTGGAAAGGTTACAGTAATCTAATACTGAACTTAATTTGCCGTAACAGAGGAACGTCCATGACCGAAGATATCCCCCTTGAAATCACTTCGAGCGACATGGCCAATCTGCCCATATTCATCGCCGTCCTTATCGTGGCCATCGTCGTGGTGCGCGTATATTTTTCAATCAAACACAATGAAAAGCCGCCCATTGCCCGCGTCTTTTGGTGCGCGACGCTCCTCATCCCGCTCGGCATGGTAGCTGCATGGATTACGAATCAATTGCTCGTAAATGAGGACAATTCCCTATGGGTCCTTTCTTATTCGGCGCTCGGTGCTACCGCCGTCACACTTCTTGTCGAGCCCTTGGTTTCGGGACTTATCGACCAAACCGATCTTGCGACGGGAACGGTTGCCTGTATTTGCCGTGACATCCTTGTCATCGCCGCTGTTTCAGCGCTCTCGTTCGTTTCACTCGAAATTGCCTGTAACGAAACGTTCTATCGCATTCCCGCCAACTCATTCGGGTTTTCCGTCGGGCTGCTCGCGACGGTTCTGCTCTCCCTTTATTTGCTGGGACAGCGTCATGGAGGCGTCATGGCCCTCGTGCCCGTCGCCTGTTGCATCCTTGGCATTGCCGAGCACTTCGTCATAACGTTTAAAGGCGAGGCCATCCTGCCAAGCGATATCTTGGCCCTTGGCACCGCAATGGAAGTGAGCGAGGGATACGAGTTTACCTTTACCGCCGGAATCGTAACCTCTCTAGCCCTGCTGGAGATTTCCCTGGGGCTTCTTTCGCTTATCCGACCGCGAAAGCTCCGTACGCCCACCCATGTCTTCCCCGCAATCGCCGCTAACCTCTGCGCTTTTCTGCTAGTGACCGTTGTGGGGCTCTCGGGCTTTTCCAGCATCGACTTGGAGCAGGCGCTGAATTTTGGATTTGACCGTTGGCAGCCCATCACCACGTATGCGTCTCAGGGTTTTATCACTTCGTTCACCGAAATGGTCAACGAGTTGCCCATTGAGAAGCCCGAAGACTATACGCCCGATGAGGCGCAGAGCATCGAGCAGGAGCTCGCCGCCACCTACGACAGCACGTATGGCTCGAGCGAGCAGCGCGCGGCGGCCGTTGCCCAGTTCAATGAAATCAAGCCGACGATTGTTGCCGTCATGAATGAGAGTTTTAGCGACCTTTCGTGCTTTGAGCAGCTCCAGGCGGCCGGGTACACCGGCCCCGCATTCTACAACTCGCTTCCCGACACACTTGTTCGCGGCACCATGCTCGCTTCGGTCGCCGGTGGCGGAACGGCGAACTCCGAATTCGAATTTTTGACCGGAGCGACAACGGCCTTTGTCGGATTAGGCAAAATCCCCTATCAGCTATATCAGATGAATGGCGTCAACAGCCTGGCAAAGGACCTTAAGGAGCTTGGGTATACCGCTACCGCTATGCACCCGCAAAACCCCGTCAACTACCATCGAGATAAAATCTATCAGCAGCTGGGCTTTGGAGACTTTCTTTCAATCGGCGATTTCGAAGGTGCGCCCTGTTACCATGCCGGCGTATGCGACTACGCCACCTACGACAAGATACTCGACCTGCTTAGAACCGACGAAGCCCCGCAGTTCATCTTTGACGTCACGATGCAAAATCACGGCGGCTACGACTATGGCACCGTTCCCGCCGAGGAGCTGACAAACTATTGGGTCGAGGGAGCCAGCGAGGGCGCCAATAGCGCGCTCAACACCTATCTCACCTGCATCAACGCATCCGACCGGGACCTCGAGTACTTTATCAACGAGCTCCGCAATATCGGCAGACCGGTTGTTCTTGTCTTTTTTGGCGACCATCAGCCGAGCGCCGCAACGACTCTCAACGACGAGCTGTACCCTCAGGAAGATACGGCAAGCCACGCTTTCCGTATCTATCAGTCGACATATTTTGTCTGGGCTAACTATGAAATCGCCGGCAATACCGAGCTCAACGTCTACGACACCGTCGGGGCAAACGAGGTTGCAGCCATTACCCTTAATAAGATCGGCGCCCCGCTCACCGACTATCAAAAGGCTCTGCTTGCAACAAGGTCAGATGTGCCCACCATCAATGTCGCCGGCTACCTTGGTGCCGACGGGCTGCGCTACGACTTGGAATCTGAAGACAGCCCATACGCCTCGACGATCGACAAGCTGCAGCGCATGCAATACCTCGAGTTCGCCAGCAAAGTTCAGTAAGCCCGCCCATTCGCTTGGACCCATCGTATTGCAAGCACGCTCGGCCCAAATGCATCGTAAATGACTCCCGCTCGCAAACGAGGGTACAATGACGCTCGTGTCACATCACGGGGCCCCGGCCCCAACATATACAAAGGAGTCATACATGGGTTGCGAGCACGCACAGGCCGCCGGCGGGCAAACGTCGCCGTCGCAATTTGAGGAGAATACGCTGTCCGAGGTCAAACGCGTCATCGCCGTGCTTTCCGGCAAGGGCGGTGTCGGCAAGTCGTTTGTCACCGGTGCCATCGCCACCGAGCTTGCCCGTCACGGCCACAAGGTCGGCGTCCTCGATGCCGACATCACCGGTCCCTCTATCCCCAAGATGTTCGGTATGAGCGGACGCCACGTCCATGCCCTTGGCAACCTTATGCTGCCCGAAATCTCCGAGCATGGCGTCAAGGTCATGAGTTCCAACCTGCTGCTCCAAAACGAGACCGACCCCGTCCTTTGGCGCGGTCCGGTCATCGCAGGCGCCATTAGGCAGTTCTGGAGCGAGACCTCGTGGGGCCCCATCGACTACCTGCTGGTCGACATGCCTCCGGGAACAGGCGACGTCGCGCTCACCGTCTTCCAGTCGCTGCCCGTCGACGGCATCGTCATCGTCACGAGCCCGCAGGATCTGGTCTCGATGATCGTCGCCAAGGCGGTCAACATGGCCGAGAAGATGAACGTCCCCATTCTGGGCATCGTCGAAAACATGAGCTGTATTGAGTGTCCCGACTGCGGCAAGAAGATCGAGGTCTTTGGCAAGAGCAAGCTCCCCGAGGTCGCAGAGCGCTATAACCTCGACATCTTGGGCCAGCTTCCCATTAATCCGGCACTCGCCGAGGCCTGCGATAAGGGCGAGGTCGAGACCGCACTGCCCGATGGCATGTTGCCCAAGGCAATCTCTGCCGTCGAGGCCATTACCCCGCACGAGACCGACGAGGCCTAAGTGAACACGAGCGCCTTCTATGACGTCTTGGTAATCGGCGGCGGGGCTTCAGGCCTCGCCGCCGCCATTACGGCCGCACGCGCTGGCAAAAACGTCTGCATCGTTGAGCGCGATGTCGCCTGCGGCCTTAAGCTCCTTGCGACCGGCAACGGCCGCTGCAACCTCTCCAACGAATTGATTGATCCACAGCGGTATAACCACCCCGCATTCGTCGAATCTGTCATGGGCCCCCAACCCGAACAAGAGCTTATGGGTTTCTTCTCCTCGCTGGGCATCATGACAACCTCCGAGGAAGGCCGGCTGTACCCGCGCTCCCTTCGCGCAGAATCGGTGCGCGACGCGCTTCTCAACGTTTGCGACCGCCTAGGTATCACCTTAATCTGCGGAGCCAACGTTACCTCGGCGCACAAAGCTTCCGAAGGTTGGGCACTCCAAATAGACCGTCCAGCGCGGGCGCTCAAGGCAAAAAAGCACGACGACCGAAAATCGGAGCTCCGCTCGCTTCGGAAAGCGCTCGCCGATGTCCCTCGCAAGAACGAGGCCCTGCAGGCACATGCCGTAATTATCGCCACGGGCGGCAACCCCACCGGTATCGCCGATACGTTTCGCCTCCCCCTCACTTCGCTGCGCCCCATCCTCTGCCCCGTATCGGCAACGGTCGTCGGCGATCGGGCGGCACTCAAGACGTTGGATGGCCTGCGCGTCCGCGCCCGCTTGACGCTCGCCCGCAATCATAATGAGCTCTGGCACGAAGACGGTGAAGTCCTGTTTCGAACCTTCGGTATCTCGGGCGTCGCTGTCTTCAACCTCTCCCGTCGTATCCAGCACGGCGATACGATCCTGCTCGACGTTTTCCCCGACCTCTCCAAAGACGAGCTGCTCGATATGCTCAACCGGCGCGTTGAGCTGCTCGGCGGCTTTTCGCCCCGCGATCCCCGTTGGCTCGACGGCATGCTCGCCCCACAACTCTCCCGCGTCGTCTGCACAGCGTTCGAGCAGTGCCATCCAGGCTCCAACGATGTCATCCACCTGGTCTCGATCCTCAAGCACTTTAAGTTGCTCGTCGAGGGAACAGCCGAGGAGCGCTCGGCGCAGGTCACGCGTGGTGGCGTATCTGTCGAGAGCATCTCAACACCCAGTCTACGCGCGAGCAGCGCTGTCGACGCCCCGCTTTACGTCTGCGGCGAAGCGCTCGACATCGACGCCGATTGCGGAGGCTTTAACCTTGCGTGGGCCTGGCTCTCGGGCATTCGCGCTGCAAGCAGCCTGTAGCCGCGCAGTCTATAATCAAAAACGCATTCGGGCCGTCTGGGATACCGGACGGCCTCTTTCTTGCCTCTAAGGAGACCTCGATGATCGAAATCACCCAAGTCAACGCGTCACTCGATGAAGCCGGCGATGAAAATGCCTGCCTCATTGTTGGCAAGCGAGTCGCCAAGCGCGTCCTACGTTGCAAGGACTCCGAGATCAAGTCCATCGAGCTCCACCGCAAGTCAATCGACGCCCGCAAAAAACGAGACGTCCATTTTATCCTGAGCTTTCGTGTTGAGCTGACTAGTCCCCACCTCGAGCGAGAAGCGATCGACAGCATTGCCGAGCGTGACCGCTCGCGCGTACGCGCGATAGAAGACGATGGGTCTTCATTCCCCTCCCCCGTCTCCGACGCATCCAAAGAGCGCCCCGTCGTTGTCGGCGCCGGATGCGCTGGCCTTTTCGCTGCGCTCACCCTTGCCGAAGCGGGTCTTAAGCCCTTGCTCATCGAGCGCGGCGACCCAGCATTTCGCCGCTCGCATGCGATCGATCTCTTTCTAAAGGAGCGCATCCTCGACCCCGAGAGCAATATCCAGTTTGGCCTGGGCGGCGCGGGGACCTTCTCGGACGGCAAGCTCAATACGGGAACCAAAAATCCCGCCCATCGCCTTATCCTCGAAACCTTCGTCGAGGCGGGCGCGCCCCGCGATATTCTGTGGGATGCCAAGCCGCACATTGGCTCCGACATCCTTCCCACGGTTGTCACCGCTATATCCCAGCGCATCGAGCAGCTCGGAGGTGTCGTCCGTTATCGAACAAAGCTCGTCGACATTCGCATCGACGCGTCTGGCGCCATCACCGGTATCGATGTCCAATCGTCCCAAGACGCCGCTTACGAGCCAATTGAGACAAAGCACCTCATCCTCGCCTGCGGGCATTCTGCTCGCGATATTTTTGAGCTCCTTAAGGACCACAACGTGGCCCTCGCACAAAAGACCTTTGCCATGGGCGTTCGCATCGAGCATCCGCAGCGCGACATCGACCGAGCCCAATATGGAGCCTCGGCGGGACATCCTGCCCTCGGAGCAGCCCCCTACAAGCTCGTCGCCCATCTTCCCAACGGCCGCAGCGTGTTCTCGTTTTGCATGTGCCCCGGCGGGCAGGTTGTCGCCGCCTCTTCCGAGCAGGGCCACCTGTGCGTCAACGGCGCCAGCCTCAATGCCCGCGACGGACGCAACGCAAACGCCGCCCTGCTCGTTAACGTCACGCCTGAGGACCTTCCCAACGATGACCCGCTCGCCGGCATCGAGCTCCAGCGTGCCTGCGAGGCGGCCGCCTATCGCCTGGGTGGTTCCAACTGGAACGCACCGGCACAACTCGTCGGAGATTTCCTCGCAGGACGCGCCAGCAAGGCGCCCGGAAAGGTAAAGCCCACCTATCCGCTCGGTGTGACCTGGACGGCAATTGACGAAGCCCTGCCGCAGCATATCATCGAGTCGCTCCGCCTGGGACTTCCCCTACTCGGAAGAAAGCTACGAGGCTATGACCGCCCCGATGCCGTTCTTACCGGCGTGGAGACTCGTTCGAGCTCACCGGTTACTGTCACCCGAGACCGAACGTGCCATGCCGTGTCGACCCCGGGACTCTACCCTTGCGGTGAGGGAGCTGGATATGCCGGCGGCATCATGAGCGCGGCCACCGACGGCATTCGTTGTGCCGAAGCCCTGATCGCAGACCTCTAGCACACGAATTCCAGCACGCAAAAGACACAGGCCCCGAGCTCCACAGGGAACTCGGGGCCTGTTCGCTATTTCTTAAACCGTGCACCCTGGCGTTTTCTGCCCGATGCGAACGTGGAACCCTTGCGGGCCTGCGAACGTAAGCGCTCGATCGTCTCGTCCTCAGACGCACCCTCGAGCATCGCCCGAATCTGAACGACGGCATCGCGCAGGCGCGCCGCCTCCTCAAAGTCCATAGCGGCAGAAGCGTTACGCATATCCTCTTCCATGGTTTCGACGATCCGCACAAGCTCGTCATGCGGCAGTTCTTCCAACTGCTCCGCAAGTGTCTGCTCGGGCGCCACCGTTTCCGGCACACCGCCCTCGCCCGACTCATCGGGCGTATAGAATGCGCCATGGCCAAGAGAGTCGCCCTTCGAGCGCCCCTTGGAACCCACGGTTTTTTCGGCCTCGGCAATAAAACTTGAGATGTCGTTGATGGCCTTGCGCACTGTCTTGGGCACAATGCCATGCTCTTCGTTATATGCCATCTGAATCTCGCGACGGCGCTGCGTCTCCTCGATGGCCTCTTTCATCGAATCGGTCACAACGTCCGCATACATGATGACTTCGCCATCGGCGTTACGGGCCGCACGGCCAATCGTCTGAATCAGCGAACGGCGGTTGCGCAAGAAGCCTTCCTTATCGGCATCGAGAATTGCCACCAGTGAGACCTCGGGGAGATCCAAGCCCTCGCGAAGCAGGTTGATGCCAACGAGAACATCGATCTTGCCCTCGCGCAGCGTTCGCAAGATCTCGACACGGTCCATTGTCGCCGTATCAGAGTGCATGTAATTGACCTTAATGCCCGCATCAAGCAGATGGTCGGTCAGGTCCTCGGCCATGCGCTTGGTCAACGTGGTCACCAGCACGCGCTCCTTGCGGGCAACGCGCTCGCGAATCTCGTCCTCAAGATCGTCAATCTGCCCACGAACCGGACGCACATCGATCTTGGGATCGAGCAGACCGGTCGGACGAATAATCTGCTCAACGTCGTTCTGGCTAACCCGCAGCTCATAGTCACCCGGTGTTGCCGAAACGTAGATGAACTGGGGAATCCTCGCCTCAAACTCATCGAAACGAAGCGGGCGGTTATCGAGCGCCGAGGGCAGGCGAAAACCGTGTTCCACCAGCGTCACCTTACGCGAGCGGTCACCTTCGTGCATACCGCGAATCTGCGGCACCGTCACATGGCTCTCATCGATGATGCAGAGCATATCCTTAGGAAAGTAATCGATTAGGGTAAACGGCGGCTCACCCGGCTTGCGACCGTCCAGATGACGCGAGTAGTTCTCGATGCCGTTGCAAAAGCCCATCGTCTCGAGCATCTCAAGATCATAATCGGTGCGCTGCTGCAGACGTTGCGCCTCGAGCAACTTGTCGGTCGCCTTGAGCTCCGCAACGCGCTTCTCGCACTCTTCGCTGATCGATTTCAGAGCCGCCTTGACCTTCGGCTTCTCGGTCACGTAGTGCGATGCCGGCCATACGGGGATGGCCTCGTACTCACGAAGCATCTCACCGGTGACCTCATCGATCTCGGCAATCAGCTCGACCTCGTCGCCAAAGAACTCAAACCGCAACGGATGCTCGGCATAAGGCGGATACACGTCGACAACATCGCCGCGCACGCGGAACGTGCCACGTGCCAGGTCATAGTCATTGCGATCATATTGAATGTCGATAAGTGCATGGATAAAGTCATCGCGCTCGAGCGGCACCTTCTTGTCGACGTTTGGAGCCAGACCCGCATAGTCCTCAGGAGAGCCAATGCCATAGATACACGAGACCGATGCGACAACGATCACATCGCGTCGAGAGAGCAGTGACGCGGTCGCCTGATGGCGCAGCATCTCGACCTCTTCGTTAATCGAGGAGTCTTTCTCGATATATGTATCGCTTTGCGGCACATACGCCTCGGGCTGATAGTAGTCGTAGTACGAGACGAAGTAGACCACAGCGTTGTTGGGAAAGAACTCTTTGAGCTCGCTCGCAAGCTGAGCGGCGAGCGTTTTATTCGGAGCCATGACCAGCGTCGGCTTTCCCAGGGCCTCAATAGTCTTTGCCATCGTGAAGGTCTTGCCCGAACCAGTCACGCCCAGCAAAACCTGATAGCGGTCTCCGTCCCTCACGCCCTGCACAAGCGACTCAATGGCCTTAGGCTGGGAACCGGCAGGCTCATAGGGAGACACGACCTTAAACGGCACGTCAGAGCCTTCAACGCCAAAGCGCTTAAGTTCACCACCAACGCGTTCTACTTCAAATTCCGCCATGGATACTCCTAACTCATATATCTGCAGTATACGCAGGCGGCAGGCATAGTCCTATACGAACCGATCGGGATAGAGAGTCTTGTAGCGAACCCAGGCATTATTGACACGAATCAGATACGCCTGCGTCTCGGGAAAGGTGATTGCATTATGAAGCGACGTACTCTGCTGCGCCCATCCGTCGACATTGCCCATGCCGGCGTTATAGGCGGCAATGGCACTGTCAGTCGACCCGTTAAAATACGCTAGAAGATACGAGAGATACGCACAGCCAAACTCGATATTCGTAGCCGGATCGTTAAGGTTGTCGGCCGAATACTCGCCACCGTCGACAAGGCCCTTGGCGATCATATCCTGGGCAGTCTCGGGCATCAGCTGCATCAATCCCTGAGCACCCTGATTCGACTCGGCCTCGGGATCCCAATTCGATTCAGACTTAATGACAGCGCACACCAGATACGGATCCAGATTATGCGAAATACTGGATTGCTTTACATACGCCTCGTAGTCAATCGGATACAGCGGCTTAAAGAAAGCGGCAGGAGCATACGAGTAAACGAATGAGATAAGGCCGAAGGCAAAAACGGCAGCCAGCGGTATAAGGCGATACCACGCAAAGAAACGTGTCTTAGGCATCGGTATCCTCCTTATCCGCAGTGTCTATAAACCCATGGCACGCAAGCCATGAGTCAAGCTGCTCAAAGAGCGAATTATCGCCTGAGGCATTATCAATCACCGTTGTAGCGAGATTGCACAGCGCAGACTCATCGGGCTGACAAGCAGAACGGGCATCGAAATCAGATGGCTCCATGCCACGTTGAATAGCGCGCTCGCGACGAACTGACAAAGGGGCGCTGATGACCAGAATTTCATCAGCCAAGCCAAATGCATCCTCAAAACCAGTCGGAGCAGAAACCTCGACCACCGCAAAGGGATAACGGGGAGATGAAACCGTACAACAAACCGGATCGAGAATCCTAAGCGAAAGCTGTTCAATGAGAACGGGATGCACAATGCCATTGAGCCGTGCGACCGAATCAGGAGAAGCAAAAGCTCGAGAAGCGAGGATGCTGCGGCGAATGCCGCCATCCTCATCCAAAATGTCCCAACCGAATTCATCCGCGAGAGCATTGACGATATCAGAGCCCGGCACATACAGCGATTTTGCAAGCTCATCCAGATCGATTAGCATAGCGCCACGAGATTCGAAATAGCGGCAGGCAGTCGACTTACCCGAAGCAATATTGCCCAAGACAAATACGGTAAACATCAAGCCCTCCCTAACGCCAATGCGAGTAATTATCGCTCAAATACACTAGAAGGACTCAAAATACAGCCAAACAGTAAGAGCGCATACGGGGGAACTAGGTCCCAAAGTACAACGTGTATATAACGCAAAAAAGGGGGAGGCCGCGAGGCCTCCCCCTTCTCAGTTCAAGCGTACGGCTCGGTGCCGTCCACCGGTCAGCGGCGCCCTGGCCTCCCACGGGCTGACCCCGCAGTACTCTCG
>CABUTO010000016.1 GCA_902494535.1 uncultured Collinsella sp. | reverse complement strand
CCCGTTCCGAACCCGGAAGCTAAGCCCCATCGCGCCGAGAGTACTGCGGGGTCAGCCCGTGGGAGGCCAGGGCGCCGCTGACCGGTGGACGGCACCGAGCCGTCATCGAGATTGAAAAAAGGGGGAGGACTCGCGGCCTCCCCCTTTTTTGCGTTAACACTTCACAATATAGTTGCATTTCACCTGTAACCCGGTTGGGCTTATGGGTAATGAGCTTTTATTTAAAGACAATAAATCGAATCACAAGGGCAATTGCTATGACCACAATGATCAAAAGCAGAATTGTCAGTCGATGTTGCTTACGTCGTTTACTTGACGATACGAAGATCGTTTTCCCTTGTTTTGGCGTCTCGAGATAACGAGCCGAATGCGTTAAGGTTTGCTTAGGTCGAGGACCTCTTTGCTGTCGAGTTTTGGGCGTTTTCGTCGGGACGTCATTGATCGCGCTGTTTTTTGATAACGGTGCATCTTTCAGATATACGGGATCGCTCGATGCGACGCCCATATGCTTACGTCCCGTCTGGGCATCCTCGAGCGTTTGATATCGATTTCTCGTAACATACTCGGGCTCTGCATCATTAATGGGCTCTTGCGAGATGTGGGGGCGATGGAACCGTGGTGGCTGCGCGGAAGTATCTTCCCCCTGCGTCGGCATAAACATATTGTTCTGGTTTTGGTCGTCCATGATGCCCTTTAGCTCGTTTCCAACAACGTATACGCGCTCATTGTAAGCCCCTTGTTATTTGTAGCTGTGGACATACTCGTTATTTAAGCTCTGGTTCAAAGAACCTTAACCTTCCTAAAACCTGAGTCATACACACTTAGATATGCTTATAGTAGTGGACTCAAAAAACTTTATAGTCGATGTATATATGAGCACTGGGTGGGCATATATAAGAGCGTCAAAAGAAGTCCCAGTCACCTAGAAGATGACTCGGCAGTCCTATAAAGGAGTGGTAAACATGGCAAGCATGGTTCCTTATCGTTCGGTTTTTGGCGTTCGTCCCTCTGCAAGCTCGCTGTTCGATCTGTTTGATGATATGAGCGACCTAGCGAACAACTCGATTGCCTCTAAGGCGTTCCCCGTTGACGTTGAGGATAAGGGCGATGGCTATGAGGTCAAGGCTTATCTGACCGGCGTCGCCAAGGACGATATCGATGTCGAGCTTAACGAGGGCCGTCTGTCCATTAGCGTGAATGTCGAGGAAGACGAGGAGAACGAGGGCAAGAACTTCCTGCAGAAGGAGTTCAGCTCGTACAGCGCGACGCGTGGCGTGTATCTTAAGGACGCTTCGAGCGAGGGCCTCTCGGCTAAGTACGCTGACGGCATCCTGACCGTTACGGTTCCCAAGATCGTTGAGAAGAAGAACGTTACGAAGATCTCCATCGACTAACTTCGTTGGTGTTCTGCGCTATTAAAAGATAACAAAAGGGGCTGGGAAGCGATTCCCGGCCCCTTTTGCTGTCTAGGAAAGCCTATTGAATGGTTGCTGGCCGATACTGGCTTGCGGGGCATATCGAGAGTTTTCGTGATCCTTGGAGAAGGGTGGCGGAGCTGCCGACCTCGTCATCCAGGGTTGCGGCTAGAGCTTTGGCATAGCTTTTGACGGTAAGGCTCGGACGATTGTTATCTTGGCTGATATGCATGGCAATGAGCTGTTCGGTGCGATCGGTAACAAGTTCGCGCGCGGCTTCGGCGGCTTGGTCGTTGGAGAGGTGTCCCCTTGCAGACAGGATGCGCTCCTGAAGAAAGCGGGGATATTCTCCCTCGCGCAGCATGGTCACATCGTGGTTGCTTTCGAGCGCAAGGACTCGACAATCTTTGAGGGTGTTCATGGCTTGGCTCGATAGTTCTCCGGTGTCGGTGGCAAAGCCGATTGAATCATCGAGAGCATTGAATCGATAGCCGACAGGATTGATGACATCGTGTGATGTTGAGTAGGTTTGCACCTGGATGCCGGCAATGGATAGGGTGTCACCGGGATCGAATTCCTCGACAGGCAGATGCGAAAGACTTTCTTTGCTCGAAAGTGTGCCCCTGCTGGCAAAGAGGGGGCCGTGCCAGTGCTTGCACCAGACATCGAGGCCCTTGATGTGATCGCTATGCTCATGAGTAATGAGAAGAGCCGAGACGTTGTCTGTCGAGAGCCCCAGTTCTGCCATGCGCTTTAATGTCTCGCGGCGAGACAGTCCGTCATCGACCATAATGAGCCCCCGGGGGGCTTCGATGAGCGCACAGTTGCCTTTTGAGCCGCTGCCAAGGATATGAAGGTGCAGACGAGACATAAGATTCCAAAGGATACAATGGGTGCGAACGAATAGAGGAGGAAGCAAATGCCAACGGTATCTCAGCATTACGGACATCATGCTGCATCGCGGGCTGATGATAAAGCCCTGGCAATGCGGCAGACGGCTGCCCCCGTGGTGCTCATGGTATCAGGTGGTGCGGACTCGACGGCTTTGCTCCTTATGGCGTGCACATCAAAGTTGGATATTCTGGATGGGCGCGGTGTAGCCCCCATCGCGCGCGAGCGACTGCACGTGCTGCATGTGAACCATCATCTGCGCGGCGAGGCATCCGATGGCGACGAGGCCTTTGTGCGCGGCCTATGCGCACAATATGGTTTGCCGCTGTGTGTTGAGCATGCCTATTTTGATAATGAATCGGGCAATATCGAGGCGGCTGCCCGCGAGGTGCGGTATGCCGCGGCGCGAAGGTATGTTCGCGAGCTCTGCGCCCAGACGGGGGCACCGCGAACGGCGGCTCGTATCTGCACCGCGCACACGTCTTCGGATCGCGCGGAAACGTTTTTGATGAACGCGATTAAGGGTTCGGGGCCCGCTGGTCTATCGAGCATTCCCCGCCGAAGGAATATCGTGGTGCGTCCCTTGCTCGACCTGACTCATGATGAGCTCGTGGGCTATCTGCAGGTGCATGGTCAGCCGTGGCGAGAGGACGAGAGCAACGAGGACGTGTCGTACTTGCGTAACTACGTGCGCCATCGAGTGATGCCGGTGGTGGCGCAGCGCAACGCGAGCGTCTGTAAGACGATTGGCGCCGCTTGCGAAATTCTGGGCGATGAGGACGCCTTTCTTTCCCAGCTTTCCGCACAGGCGTTTCGAAGCTGCCTGCGTAAGGAGGCGGCGGGTGCACTGGTCCTTGACGCCCGCCGACTGGCCGCGGCCGAGGTGGTGATTGCCCGGCGCATGGTGCGACTGGCAATTAAGCGTATCGACCCCGACGCTCGCCCGGAGATGCGGCATGTGGAGCGCGTGCTTGCCTGTGTTGCCGAAGGCTCGGGTTCGGTCACGCTGCCGGCGGGAATCGATGCGCGCGTGGAGTTTGGCATGCTGTCATTCAAGGCCCCGGCGGCGCGCGAGGGGTTAGTTGCCGATTGGATCACCATTCCCGGTCGATTGCCGCTGGGGGCGGGCCGCATCCTGGTGGCAGAGCCGATAGCCGTCAAGCCGGGGTGCGATATTGTGCGCCGTGCCCGCGAACTTGCGGGTGCCGGAGGGGTGGTCGCTATGGTGGATGCCGCGACGCTGGGCTTTGCCGATCGCGATAGCGAACGGATGCTCGCCGGCTCGCGCGGGGAGATTCCCGCCGAGGCGCGTTTGGCGCGTCTGTGGGTAGACGGTCCCGCGCCGGGGGATGTGATGTGTCCGTTGGGCATGAGTGGGCGAAGTAAGAAGGTGTCCGACCTGCTCAACGAGGCTCGTATTCCCGTTTCTGAGCGCGCAGGCGTTCCTGTGGTGAGAACGGCTCCGGGAGGTGCCGTGGTATGGGTCGCAGGCGTTCGCGCGGACGAGCGTTTTAAATGCACGGCCGCAACGCGCGTGGCGTATCTGCTTCGTGTGGTCGATGCGGAATAGCGTCCCGCGTCAGCTATTCTGTGCGACGTTGACGGTATTCCCGCGCTGATGGCGTACGGGCTGGAAAATATACCCCGTGCGCTGCTAGAATGTGAAGCTCGCGTCCATACGGCGGTGTGTGGGCGATAAGCACAAGAAAGGGTTGTCATGGCTTCTCAACATCCGGATATCGAGAAGGTTCTGTTTACGCAGGAGGATATCGACGGTATCGTCTCTCGCCTAGGCGAGCAGATTACTCGCGACTACGCGGGTAAGGATCTGGTGCTGATTGCGGTCCTGCGCGGCGCCGTGGTCTTTATGGGCGACCTGATGCGCAAGATCGAGCTGCCGACCAACATCGATTTCATGGCTGTTTCGAGCTATGGCGACGGTGTGAAGTCCTCGGGTATCGTGCGTATCATTAAGGACCTGGATATCGACATCCGCGGTCGCGACGTGCTGATCGTCGAGGACATTCTGGACTCGGGCCTGACGCTCAAGTATCTGATGAAGAACCTCGAGAGCCGCAAGCCCGCTTCTCTGGAGGTCGCCGCCTTCCTGTGGAAGGACGTTGAGGACCGTACCTCGGCCATCACGCCCAAGTATGTTGGAACCCATTGCCCCGATGCCTTTGTGGTGGGCTACGGCCTCGACTATGCCGAGCGCTATCGTAACCTTCCGTATCTAGGCATTTTGAAACCGGAGGTTTATTCGTAAGATGCCCGACGACCGCAACGATAACAATTCCCAGACTCCCCGGGAGCCTAAGATCCCGGGGGTGCCCGGAGGCAAGAAGCCCACGCGTGCGGGCTGGCTGTATTTTATTTTGGCTTGCGCGCTCCTGGGCTACGCCTTCTTTAACATGGGCTCCGGCTTTGCCAATTCCAGCAATACCGTTAAGCTCGCGACGAGCGAGATGGTGAGTGCCATCAAGCAGGATCGCGTCGAAGATCTGACCTATACGGTTCAAGACGGAAGCGTGACGGGTCATTACTGGAAGACGAAGAAGGACAAGGGCGATACGAGCGAGCTCAAGAGCTTCTCCTCGACCTATGTCGGCTCCGATTCGCTTGCCGAGCTTATGGCGGAGCACCCCGATACCAAGTACATCGTCAACACCAATGATCCCGATTTTTGGGGCGACCTGGCGATGAGCGTGCTTCCAACGATCGCCCTGATTGCCATCATGTTCTACTTTATGCGCCAGATGATGGGCGCCAACAACAGGAACATGCAGTTTGGCAAGACCAACGCCAAGACCAACGAGGCCACGCGCCCCAAGGTCAAGTTTGAAGACGTTGCCGGCGTGGACGAGGCGGTCGAGGAGCTCGAGGAGATCCGCGACTTTTTGAGCGATCCCGATCGCTATCGCAAGCTGGGCGCCAAGATCCCGCGCGGCGTGTTGCTGGTGGGCCCTCCGGGCACCGGTAAAACGCTGCTGGCCAAGGCCGTTGCCGGCGAGGCGGGCGTGCCGTTCTTTAGCATCTCGGGTTCTGACTTTGTCGAGATGTTCGTGGGTGTCGGCGCCAGCCGTGTGCGTGACCTCTTTAAGGAGGCCAAGTCCCAGGCCCCGTCGATCATCTTCATCGATGAGATCGATGCCGTGGGACGTCAGCGCGGAGCTGGCTTGGGCGGCGGTCACGATGAGCGCGAGCAGACGCTCAACCAGCTGCTGGTTGAGATGGACGGTTTTGAGGAGAGCGAGTCGGTCATCCTGATCGCCGCCACCAACCGCCCCGACATTCTGGATCCGGCATTGCTGCGTCCCGGTCGTTTTGACCGTCAGGTTACGGTCGACCGTCCGGATGTGAAGGGCCGCGAGCAGATCTTGCGCGTGCATGCCGAGAACAAGCCGATGGACGAGGACGTGAAGTTTGAGAAACTCGCCCAGATGACCGTTGGCTTTACCGGTGCCGATCTGGCAAATCTGCTCAACGAGTCTGCGCTGTTGGCTGCCCGCCGCCATCGTTCCGTGATCTCGATGGACGAGGTCGAGGAATCGATGGAGCGCGTGATTGCTGGTCCGCAGCGCAAGGGTCGCGTGATGACCGAGGCCGAGCGCACCACGATTGCCTACCACGAGAGCGGTCACGCCCTGGTGGGTCACATCCTGGAGCACTCCGATCCGGTTCACAAGATTTCGATCGTCAGCCGCGGCCAGGCGCTGGGCTACACGCTGCAGCTCCCGCAGGAGGACCACTTCCTCAAGACCAAGAACGAGATGCTCGACGAGCTTGCCGTGTTCTTGGGCGGTCGCGTGGCCGAGGAGCTCATGTGCGACGACATCACGTCGGGCGCGAGCAACGATCTGGAGCGCGCGACCAAGATGGCGCGCGAGATGGTCACGCGCCTGGGCATGAGCGAGGAGCTTGGAACGCAGGTGTTTGGCGAGGCGCAGCATCAGGTGTTCCTGGGCCGCGATTACGCCGATCATCAGGACTACTCTGAGGAGACGGCGCGTCGCATCGATATCGAGGTCCAGCGTATTATGCGTGAGGCCCATCGTCGTGCGGTCGAGATCCTGGATGCCCGTCGCGATCAGCTCGATCTGATGGCGAAGGTGCTGCTTGAGCGCGAGACCGTCGAAGGCGACGCCGTGAACGCCCTGCTCGACAACGAGTGGGATGCCTACCTTGAGCGCGAGGGCGATATCCTGGCGGCCAAGGAGGAGCGCAATGCCAAGGCGGCCGGTATGCCGACCAAGAAGCGTGCGCCTCGTATGAGCGAGGAGGAGCTGGCGGCTGATGCCGCAGCCTTTGCGCAGGCGGCCATGCGGGAGGATGCAGAAGCCGCATCCGATGATGCCGGTGATGACTGTGCCGCCAATGCCGGTGCCGACACCGACAAATAGCCTTTGTGGCGAAAGCCTCTGCGGGGAAACCTGCGGAGGCTTTTTCTTTTGAGCGATATGGGGCCATCTGTTGATTGGGGACAGACTTAAATGAGCGTTTTCACGCATTTAAGTCTGTCCCCAATCAACATTGCTGCGGCGCTTTTCCCGACTAAAGCGTACAATAGCGCCTATGCGAAAGGGGAACAGATGATCAACGAAACTATGTATGCTCGCGGTGCGGAAAGCTCTATCATCCGCGAGATTTTTAGCTATGGCCTTGAGCGCAAGGCGCAAATCGGCGCGGAAAACGTATTCGATTTCTCGCTGGGCAACCCGAGCGTTCCTGCTCCCGCTGCCGTCGCGGAGTCCATCAAAAAGGCGCTTGAACTGCCGAGCGAGCAGCTGCACGGATACACGCCTGCACCGGGCCTGCCGCAGTGCCGTGCCGCCGTCGCCGAGTCGCTCAACCGCCGCTTCGGTACGAGCTATGAGGGCAAGGATGTCTTTATGACCGTGGGTGCGGCGGCTTCACTCACCTGTACGCTCAACGCCGTTACGAACCCGGGTGACGAGGTCATTGTCATTGCCCCGTACTTCCCGGAGTATCGCGTGTGGATTGAGAAGGCCGGCTGTACGTGTGTCGAGGCGCTCGCCGATGAAGATACGTTCCAGCTGAGTGTGGACAACGTGCTCGAGGCGATTACCGATAAGACGACTGCCGTCATCATCGATTCGCCCAACAATCCGACCGGTGCCGTATATACGCGCGACACGCTGGCGCGACTGGCCAATGCTCTGCGCGAGATCAACGCCAAGCGCGATCCCGAGAACCCGATCATGCTTATCTCGGATGAGCCGTATCGCGAGATTGTCTATGGCGCCGAGGTGCCTTGGGTGCCTTCGATCTACGAGCACACTATCGTGTGCTATTCGTATTCCAAGTCGCTTTCGCTACCGGGCGAGCGCGTGGGGTGGATCCTGGTTCCCAATACGAATCCTCAGGCAGCTCGTCTAATGCCCGCCGTTGCCGGTGCCGCCCGTACGCTGGGCTTCGTGTGCGCGCCGGCGCTCTTCCAGCGCGTAATTATCGACTGCATCGATGAGCCGAGTGACGTTGAGGCCTATGCGCGCAACCGCACCGCGCTTACCGATGCACTAGCGGAGTACGGCTACACCTATGTTGAGCCGGATGGTGCGTTCTACCTATGGGTGAAGGCGCTGGAGCCCGATGCGAACGCTTTCTGCGAGCGCGCGAAGAAGTATGAGCTGCTCGCGGTGCCCTCGGACAGTTTTGGCATGCCGGGCTGGTTCCGCTTGGGCTACTGTGTGAGCTACGAGACTATCGTTAACTCACTGCCCGCCTGGAAGCAGCTGGCCGACGAGTATCGTCAAAAGTAAAGCGCTCTGCTTACAATGTTTTACGTGAAACGGGGTTTGGTTTTAAGCCAGACCCCGTTGTCATGGACGTTGTGTCGTTGGGATGGAGCGGTTTTACGACCATCGAATGCTATGCGTACAATGAATATACGCGACGGCCATACCGGACAAGGAGACCCGATGCCCTACCTTCTTTCTTGTGATATTCATACTCATACGCTGTTCTCCGCGCATGCGTACTCAACCATTGAGGAGAATGTGTACTGGGCGGCGGAACGTGGCCTGCAGGTGCTCGGATCTGCCGACCATCTGAGCTCTATGGTTACGGCTTGCCCCAACGACCTGCGCAGTTTCCAGTTCTTTATCAACCAGGATATCTGGCCGCGCATTTGGAGCGGCGTGCTGGTGCTTCGCGGCGCCGAGGTCGATATCGTTTCGCTGGACGGAAGCTTGTTTGGCGAGGACATTCCCGTGTCGCTCGATATTGCCGGCGATTCGTACAGTCACCAGCATTCGCTGTTCGATTTGGTGACGCGTAATTTGGATTATTTGGTGGCAAGCGTGCATAATCCGCAGTTTGCCGAGGGCGCGACGCTGGCTCAAACGACTCAGATGTACATCAATGCCCTGGAGCACCCCAAGGTGTTCATACTTGGGCATACGGGTCGTTCGGGCGTGCCGTTCGATATCGATGAGGTGCTGCTGGCGGCCAAAGCCAAGCACAAGATCATTGAGATCAACAACCATAGTCTTGAGCACGGTGCCGACACTGAGCATTGGGCCGTATGCCGCAAGATTGCCGAGCGCTGCGCCGAGCTGGGCGTGGGTATTGGTGTGTCGACCGATGCCCACATTGGTATGGCCATTGGCAAGCTCGAGCACGCCCGCAAGTTGCTCGACGAGATTCACTTCCCGCTGGACCTGATCGTGACGCGCGACCGCGAGACGCTGCTGCGCGAGATGGCGGCAGCCGGCGTATGCGACCTGCGCAAGGGGATGTAACGAGACTCATATGTCCAACGAAAGGGGGCGGTCCAGACGGGCCGCCCCCTTTCCTGTCCCAAAAATCTACCGGGGTGGATTAGCGGCGCTCGAGGACCGCGACGGTCTCGGTGTGGTCGGTATGAGGGAACATGTCGACCGGAGTGATCTTGAGCAGTCGGTAACCACCGTCGAGGAGCTGGTGTAGGTCGCGCTCTTGGGTCACGGGATTGCAGCTGATATAGGTGATGCGGCGCGGCTTAAGTGCGCAGGCGGCCTCAAGAAACTCGGGCGTTGAACCGGCGCGCGGCGGGTCGATGGAAAGGACGTCGACGCGCTCGTTGTTATCGGCGGCATCTAGGATGTAATCGGTGGCGTCGTCGGCCATAAACCAAGCGCTGCGGGTGAGGCCGTTGAGCTCGGCATTGCGACGTGCGTCGGCAATGCCCGCCGGGTTGCGCTCCACGCCGAGCAGCATAATGCCGGCACCTCTGTCCTGGGCATCCTTCGCAGCGCACAGACCGATGGTGCCGCTGCCGCAGTAGGCGTCCATAAGAATGTCACCCTGCTGCAGGTCCATGCCGTCAATCGCGAGCTGATAGAGTAGCTCGGTCTGCTGCGGATTGGTCTGATAGAACGCGGTAGGGGAGATATCGAATTCGCAACCGAGCAGCTGGTCGCGCATGCACTCGGCGCCATAGACGATACGAGTCTCCTCACCCAAGATGGCGTTACCGGGACGGCCATTGATATTTTGGGCAACGGTGACGATATGCGGATCGAGCGCCGCGACGGCCTCAAAGAACTCCTGCGCATGCGGTAAGTCACGCTGGGCGGTCACGAGCGTAACCATGACTTGGTCTGTACGCCAGCCGCAGCGGACGACGGCATAGCGAAGCAAACCAAGATGCTTGTCCTCATTAAAGGCGGGAATATGCAGCCGCTCAGCTTCGCGTGCGATGCCGTTGAGAATCTTACGGGCGCCCGGCGCCTCGACAGGACATTCGGGCACGGCAACGATCTTGTGCGTGCCGCGCTCAAAGAAACCGCAACGGACAGCGCCCTCCTTACCGGGAGCAAAGGGAGTGGCAGCTTTATGGCGAAAGCCACGCGGCGCAGGATATTTACCCGGGTCGCCCAGGGTGACGCCCATACCGCGAATGGGATCAACAGCGATGCCCTCACGCTCACAAAGCGAAGCAAAAAGCTCCTCCATAGCAGCCTGCTTAGCTGCCAACTGCTTTTTATAAGGACGATTGAGCGCCGTGCACCCACCGCAAGATTTCATGATCGAACAGGGAGACTTGGGGTCCACAGCCTTACGTGCAGACAAAACCGGATCTTTATGCACGCGCTTGGAACGAGTCTGAGGTGACTTGTCCTCGCCCCGACGAGAGCCGGGACGCTTGCCCTTAGCCTTGCCCTTGGCCGACTTACTTTTTGCAGCTTTAGAAGACTTGGGTTTCGTAGAAGATTTCTCCTCCTTCGACCCCTCAGTCGCCTCTACCAAAGCACGACGAGCCCTGCGCTCCGCACGAGATTCTGCCATGAATTAACCCCACTATTTAATAAAAGAAAAGTCCGAAGCAATTGTACCGTGCATTCAACGTGCCCGTTTGGAGAGGAGGCTATTTAAGGTTCCGAGCACGTTGTCTCCCGGCTGAGTGGCGCCCGGCGCGGAGTTTAATTTGTCGCGAGTTCCGCACGAACAGGAGGCCACTTAATGTGGCCTCCGTCGTGAGCAGGACTGTAGAGCAGCAAATTAAACTCCGCGCCGGGCGCCACTCAGCCGGGTGCTCCAACCTAGTGCTCCATGCGTGCTCTCCGTCGTGAGCAGGACTGTAGAGCAGGAAACTTAACCCCCACACCCCTCACGCGGCGGGCAAACTCGCCTTGTGCTCTATCACGCTAAAGTGTATGATTCTGAACGTTACATGACTCACTTTACCTAACTAAAGTGCCACCAAGGGGGAATACCATGAATACCGATATGTCTCGTCGTCAGTTTGTTGGTCTAGCCGGCTCGCTTGTCACGGTGCTTGGCCTCGGCCTGGTAGGCTGCGGTGGTGGCGCCGATAAGGGCTCCGCTGCCGGTTCTGCCGCAGCCAAGGACGTGAGGGGCGCTGCGGAGTCCAAGAAGCTCGTCGTGGGCTTTGACAAGTCCTATCCTCCGTATGGCTTTGTAGGCGACGATGGCGAGTACACCGGCTTTGACCTCGACCTTGCCAAGGCCGTTGCCGACAAGCAGGGCTGGGACGTTGAGTATGAGGCCATCGACTGGGACGCCAAGGACACGCTGCTCAACTCGGGTGCCATCAACTGCATCTGGAACGGCTTTACCATGGAGGGCCGCGAGGACGACTACACGTTCTCCGAGCCGTACATGCTTAACGAGCAGGTGCTCGTGGTCAAGAAGGACGCGGGTATCAAGAGCTGGGACGATCTTGCCGGCAAGACCGTGATTACCCAGACTGATTCCGCCGCACAGGATGTGCTCGAGGGCGACCAGAAGAATCTGGCCGCGACGTTTGCCACGCTCGATACCATCGGCGAGTACAACACGGCGTTTATGCAGCTCGAGAGTGGTGCAGTCGATGCCGTTGCCTGTGACCTCTCGATCGCCCAGTATCAGCTTGCTGCCAAGCCCGATGCCTATACGCAGCTCGACAAGCCGCTGTCCAGCGAGCACTACGCCGTTGGCTTTAAGAAGGGCGACACCAAGTCCGCCGATGCCGTGACCGAGTCGCTCAAGGCTCTCTACGAGGATGGCACGGTCAAGGACCTGTGCGACAAATATGCAGATTACGGTCTATCTTTCGATAATTGGGTGCTCAAGTAATGTCTATTCAGGTCATGATGCAGATGCTTGGCCAGGGATTCTTGGTCAGTTTGCAGCTGTTTGTGCTGACGTTGCTGGGGTCGATTCCGTTGGGAATCCCCGTGGCGTTTATGCGCATGAGCAAAATTGCGCCGCTCCGCTGGATTGCGCGCATCTATATCTCGGTCATGCGTGGCACGCCGCTCATGCTGCAGATGTTTGCCATCTACTTTGCCCCGTACTACGTGTTTGGCATTTCGCTCACGCCCGATTCCAAGTGGACGGCGTGCGTCGTGGCGTTCATCATCAACTACGCCGGTTACTTTGCCGAGATCTATCGCTCGGGCCTGCAGTCCATTCCGCGCGGTCAATACGAGGCAGCCGAGGTACTGGGCTATTCGCGCATGCAGACGTTTCTGTATATCGTGATGCCGCAGGTCGCCAAGCGTATTCTGCCGGCGATGGGCAACGAGATCATCACGCTGGTCAAGGACACGTCGCTGGCGTTTGCCATTGGCGTGGGCGAGATGTTCTCGACCGCCAAGGCCCTGGTCGCCTCGCAGGTGAGCATGGTGCCGTTTGCGATTGCGGCGCTGATCTACTGGGTTTTCAACTTTGTGGTCGAGATGCTGCTGGGCGCTGCCGAGAAAAAATTGGATTACTACCATGATTAATTCGGTAATGAATATAACGAGCGCGCGCAAGGCGTTTGGCGGCAATGAGGTGCTCAAGGATATCTCGCTCGAGGTAAAGCGTGGCGAGGTCGTGGCGATCATCGGGCCTTCGGGCGGCGGTAAGTCCACGCTGCTGCGCTGTGCCACGCTGCTCGAGACGCTTGACGGTGGCTCGCTCTCGTTTGGCGACCTTGCCGTCGCGACGGATGCGGGTTCGGGCGCGGTGTACGCAAAGGGCGATGTACCTAAACAGGCGCGCTCGCGGTTTGGCCTGGTGTTTCAGAACTACAATCTGTTCCCGCACTATACCGTGATGAAAAACATCACCGATGCACCGATCCGCGTGCTCAAGCGCCCGCGCGAGCAGGCGGAAGCCCGCGCTCACGAGCTGATTGCGCAAATGGGGCTGACGGGCAACGAGAACAAGGTTCCGTGTGAGCTTTCGGGCGGTCAGCAGCAGCGCGTGAGTATTGCCCGCGCCCTGGCGCTCGACCCGGAAATCTTGTTCTTTGACGAGCCGACTTCGGCGCTCGATCCCGAGCTGACGGCCGAGGTGCTGCGTGTCATTAAAGACCTTGCTGCGCAGAATATGACGATGGTGATCGTGACGCACGCAATGCAGTTTGCGCGCGACGTTGCCGACCGCGTGGTCTTTATGGACGGCGGTCGTATTGTCGAGGAGGGGCCTGCCGAGCAGGTTATCGACCATCCGCGCGAGCAGCGTACCCGTGAGTTCTTGAGCCGTATCGAGGGATAGGCTCAGCTATTTATTCAACTGTTTATTGAGGCGAAACCGCCGCAGGTCTTATGATCTGCGGCGGTTTTTGCATCCGCGGGGTTCAATAATCGCCTCGCAAGCTCGCGCCCTCCTCTCGCCGCCTGTATTCATACGTGCGCCGAAAGGTGTGCATGGACAGTCGCCTGTGAGGGTAGGGTGGTGGCATAGGACATTTGGAGGGTGAGTCGGATCGACTGCCGACCATGCTGCTCCCGGGACGGCACCGACCGCGAACTCTCCCCGTTGGCGTCGCGCAATGCGCGCGGCCCTGCAAGGAGGTCATCATGGGTGCTCCCAAGACTGGCAACGTAAGGAACGTGGTGCTCGTAGGCCAAGGCGGGGTGGGCAAGACTTCACTCGCCGAGGCCATGCTCCACCTTTCCGGTAAGACCGCCCGCCTGGGCGGCCACGACGGCACCAAGCCCACGCTCGACTATGACCCCGAAGAGGTCAAGCGTTCATTCTCCATCTCGACGACCATCGCGCCGATCGACTGGAAGGGCGCGCGCATCAATGTGCTCGATGCCCCGTGCTACCCCGATTTTATCGGCGACGCCTTTGCCGCGATGAGCGTCTGCGAGACGGCTCTGTTTGTGGTCGACGCCGAGGCCGGTCCGCAGCCTACGACCGTTAAGCTTTGGTATGCGGCGGAGGACCTGCGTCTGGCGCGTGCGGTGTTCGTAAACCGCCTGTCGCGTTCCGAGGCCAGCTTTACGACCACGATGGACCTGCTGCAGGAGCGTTTTGGTACGCGTTTGGGCGCCGTGACCCTTCCCTGGGGCGAGGGCGAGGACTTTAACGGCATTATCGACCTGGTGCGCATGAAGGCGCGCCATTGCAACGGCACCGAAGCCGTTGAGTCGGAGATTCCCGAGGAGTATCGTGCCCAGGCCGAGGAGGCTCACGACCATCTGTGCGAGCTGGTGGCCGAGGCTGACGACGAGCTGATGATGAAGTACCTGGAAGGCGAGGAGACGCTGACGCAGGAGGAGCTTGAAGGCCTGCTGTCGAAGGCGATCGCCGAGCGCATCTTTGTGCCGGTCTTTGCGGGCGATTGCATTAAAGAGCAGGGCGTCAACTCGCTGATGGATGACATCGCGACGTACTTCCCGGCGCCGACCGACTATGGCGAGATGCCGCTCATTGACGGCGATTCGCTCAAGATTTCGAGCGACGATGACCGCCCGGTGGCGTTTGTGTTTAAGACGCTGGCCGATCCGCAGCAGGGCCGCATCAGCTTTATCAAGGTGCTGACGGGCACGCTTGAGCCGGGCCTTGAGCTGATCAACGCGCGCACCCGCAAGAGCGATCGTCTGGCTCACCTGTATGTGATGTGCGGCCGCGACATGACCGAGGTCGGTCACGCCTATGCCGGCGACATTATCGTGGCGCCCAAGCTGGCGGCAGAGACGGGTGACACGCTCTCCATTACCGGCAAGGTCGAGGCGGCGGCGTTTAAGTTCCCCAACTCGCAGTACCGCATTGCCATCGAGGCCGAGAACCGCGGTGACGAGGAGAAGCTCTACACGTTTATTGAGAAGGCGTGCAAGGCCGACCCGACCATGAGTATCGATCGTGATGAGGAGACCGGCCAGACCATCATTTCGGCGGTGGGCGAGGCGCAGGTTTCGGTGCTGCTCAACCGTCTGGAGGACCGTACTAAGGTCGTGGCCAAAAGCGTGCCGATCCGCATTCCGTATCGCGAGACCATCCGCCGCACGGCGAGCGCACAGGGCCGCCACAAGAAGCAGACTGGCGGTGCCGGCCAGTATGGCGACTGCTGGCTGCGCGTTGAGCCGCTCATTGGGCCCGACGGTACGAGCGACGGCTACGAGTTTGTAGACGAGGTCGTGGGCGGTCGCATTCCGCGCTCGCTGATTCCCGCCGTGGACAAGGGTGTCCAGGAGACCATGAAAGACGGCATCATTGCCGGCTACCCGCTCACGGGCATTCGCGTGGCTGTGTACGACGGCTCGTATCACAGCGTCGACTCCAACGAGATGGCGTTCCGCGCGGCGGCTCGCATCGGCCTGCGCAAGGCATGCGCCGATGCCGATCCGGTGGTGCTGGAGCCCATCGAGGAAGTCACGGTGACTATCCCCGAGAGCTACGCTGGTGCCGTGATGGGTGACATCTCGGCCTCGCGCGGTCGCGTGACGGGTATGGAGACCGATGAGCGCGGCGATACCGTGGTCATTGCCCAGGCGCCGCTGGCCGAGCTGACGGATTATTCGACGCGCCTGCGCTCTATCACGCGCGGCACGGGCGACTTTACCATGAAGCCCGCTGGCTATGAGCAGGTTCCCTATGACGTTCAAGCCAAGCTGGTCGAGCGCTATGAGGAGGGTCGCGCCAAGTAGCGCGTGATTTTGTCTGCAATGTAGGTGCTGACGAAAGGGCCGCCCTGGGTAACCGGGGCGGCTCTTTTTGATTCAAGACTTTAGTCCGCTGGCCGCGCAGCGGCCAGCTTTAAACCACCCGCTACGCGGGTGGAGACAAACGGCTTTACAAAGCCACCCCTCCGACCGATATTGACGATTGTTCAGGCCGTCAAGAATTCGAGTCGAAGGGGTGGTCGCCATGGCCCAGAAGGCCTACAGCCTTTCCCACACGAAGTGGATGTGCAAGTACCACATCGTGTTCACGCCGAAGTATAGGCGCAAAGTGATCTACAACCAAATCAGGAGCGACATAGGGGAGATCCTCAGGAAGCTGTGCGAGTACAAGGGGATCGAGATAATCGAGGGGCACCTGATGCCCGACCACGTGCACGTGCTGCTGGCGATCCCGCCGAAGTACAGCGTCGCGAGCGTCATGGGCTACCTGAAGGGGAAGAGCTCGCTGATGATATTCGACAGGCACGCCAACCTCAAGTACAAGTTCGGCAACAGGAAGTTCTGGGCGGAGGGCTACTACGTGTCCACCGTCGGCCTGAACGAGGCGACGATCGCCAAGTACATCAGGGAGCAGGAGTCCCACGACATCGCGCTGGACAAGCTGATCGTGAAGGAGTACGAGGACCCCTTCAAGAGGGGGTGATGCTGCCGGTTCGACCGGCGCGCCACGGGTCAAGATGCACTAGGCCTGGACGAAGTCCGGGCCCGCGCCTTTAGACGCGAGCCCGGGGCCCGTGGGTTATACCCTAAGAGCAAACCACCCTTTTTAAGGGTGGTTCTGATTCCTTGGGGACGGAGGAAAACGGATCATTTAGGCTTTGGGGCAGCTTGGTCGGTCCTAGTCTCCCGAGGCCTGATTGCGGCCGGTGGTGTAGTCGATCTGCACGTGCGGCTGCAGGTTGTAGCAATATACGTGGAAGCAGAGGGTCTTGCCGTGGTCCTCGACCGATTGCGCCTCAAGGCGCATGCCACGGCAGACAAGTTCCTCTTCGTTATACATAGGCGTGACGCGGTAGAGCACATGGTTGCCCGTATCGCGAATATAGTTGAGAATCTGCTCTTCAAACGGCAGCATGCCCGTCTCGTTGAGATAGCGCGTGCCGGTGAGGAGATTCTTGCGGTTGGCGTTTTCGCCGCAGAGCGACCAGGCGATAAGGTGGCAGCGGTTGTAGAGGCTCTGGCCCGGAATAAAGTCGTAGCGCTGCTGGTGCCAACCGGCAGGATGGATGCGCGAGATATCGCCGCGCTCGCCTTGACCGAGTGATTCGGGGCCCACGCAGGCGAGCGCTTTGCGGGTGCGGCCCAGGCTGTCGAGCTTGGAGAACTTCTTAAAGCAGCCCTCTTCTGTAGCGCGCTCGTATTCATCGAGCGTGAATGATGGTGTGCCGAGCGGGTGCGTGCTGTCGGCGCGAAGGGCAACGTAGGGGTTGCCGGCGTAGTCGGGAATGCTGCTGAGATAAACACCGCGGGCGCGGTTGAGGTCGGGGTTTTCGACCTCGTCGATGGGGGTGGCGGCACTGCCCGCGGAAACGTCGTCATCGGTGTCGGTCGCGGCGGAATCGGAGCCATCGCCAGAGTCCTGGCTGTTTTGAGGGTCCGCCGCGCTCGCCGTTCCCGATTCGAGCCGAGCGACCAGGTCTGCCTCGTCGTCGGTGCGGCTGGGACTCTCGTTTTGTTTTTCGGCCAGAGCCGCCGCCTGCTCATCGCCTTGCGGCGACAGCAACTTGGGCGCTCCGTCGAGCGATCCCGTAAACAGCGCAAACCCCAGCACCACGGCGGTGCCGATGGAAAGTGCTTGCTTGTAGGCGGGCTTGCGCGACATTGAGGCTCCTGGATGGACGGTTGGGAATCTACCAGTCTAGCAGGAGCCGGCAAGGGCCGTTCTGTCGAACAAATACTTAAGATTTGAGACAAACGCTACTGATTCATTTGTCCCGCGGTCTAGATCGAGGTGGAGTCGAGCCAGTTGAGCTTGCACTCGAGAATGCGCTGCTCGCCGGGTTCGCTGCTTCCGTCAAGTAGGGCGAGCAGCATCTCGGCTGCTTCGCGACCTTCTTGGTCGACGGGCTCGATGATGGTGGAGACGGTCGGTGTGGTGAGATTAGTCCAGTCTTCGCAGTTGAGTCCCAAAAGGCCGATTTGCTGCGGAAGCAGATGGGCCATTGGCTGGAGGGCCTTGTAGACACGGGGAAGTGCCCACTGATTTTGCACGAAGATAAGGGTTCGCTTGGCGGGATTGAACTTGAATTTAAAGTATTCAGTGAGCTCGTTGATTGACGGCTTGTTGTGATCGATGGGAATCGCTTTGTAGAGCTGCCCGTTCGCTGCCAGCGCCTCGGCATACCCCTGAAAACGCTCCATGCGGGTGCGCATTTCGGTCATGTTGGCGGCAATGGAAAAGAAATCTTCGTAGCCGGCGTCGAGGAGTGCCTGTGTGGCGTTGTACACGCCGTCGTAAAGGTTGGTTTTGATCCAGCTGGTACCTGGGCTATAGATGGCCGCATCGAAAAAGACGACCGGCTTGCCGGCGCGTCTAATGCGGTCATGCACGGCTTTGAAGTTTGCCGTGGGCTGGATGATAAAGCCATCGACGCCCAGCGAGAGCATCTTGTCGACGTACATGAGCTCGGTCTCGGGGTTAAAGTTGCTCGTGCAAACGACCGTCTGGTAGCCCGCGGGGAGCATGACCTGCTCCATGCCATTGAGAACGAGCCCCGCCCATTTGTTGGTGTTATCCAAAATGATGATGGCAATGACGTGGGTTTGCTTGCCGGTGAGCGTCTGCGCTTGGGCGTTGGGAACGTATCCGAGTTCCTTAATGACGCGCGCGATTTTGTTCTGCGTCTTCTCGCTAAGCTTTTCTCGTTTGTCGTTGAGGTAATACGAGACGCTTGCCGTCGAGGTTCCCGCCTCTCGAGCGACGTCTGCGATCGTAACGCGCTGTTTTGCCACAGCGACTCCTTCCGACAGATGAGCATTTTCCAACATGATGACTTTGAGTCTTGGTGAAGGATACGCTTCGGTGAGCGGCTTTTTCCTTTCATATGAGTATGCAACAAATGCGGCATACGGGTGGGGTCGAAATTTGTGACCGGCATGCGCATCTGCCGTCTACCGAGAAAATCAAATACTTCTTGACTTTTGAAATCGAGGGCAAAATCGCAGGATTCATTTTTGGTTAAACGCATAACTAAATCGCATAACCAACGCTCTGACCTGCGCGTTTACCGAAATAAGCTGGCATTAAGAAAAACGAGCACCTATATTGTTCTTGTCGAAAAGACAGCAAGTCCAAACGGCAGGGGATGCTCCGGAGGCCTCCGCAAACGGTGTCTTGCGCACGCAACTCTATGAAAAGAGGGAAGCAATGAAGATCGTAGGCGTTGCCGCCTGTACTGTGGGTATCGCCCACACGTATATGGCCCAGAAGGCGATTCAGGATGAATGCGCCGCCCGTGGCATCGAGTGCAAGGTCGAGGCTCAGGGTGGCCTGGGTATCGAGAATGAGCTCACGCAGGAAGACGTGGACTCCGCCGACCTGGTCCTGGAGTCCGTCGACGTGGGTGTCGAGAACGAGGACCGTTTTGAGCAGAAGATGGCCGAGGGCAAGTTCCTGAAGGTCGGCACCTCTGATGTAATCGCCGATCCGGTAAAGATCATCGACCAGGCCATTGAGATCATCAAGGCGACGGGTGGCGCCGTTGACGCGCCCAAGGCCGAGGCCAAGGCAGAGAAGAAGGCCGTCTCCGCTGCCCCGCAGGCCCCGACACCGGCGTCCAAGCAGTCTATCTTTGCCGATCCTGGCAAGACGCTGCTCAATGCATTCAATACCGGCGTTTCCTATTTTATCCCCATCGTCGTTATCGGCGGCGTGTTCCTCGCCTTCTCGCTGGCATCCGGTACCGCCGGCGCCAACGGCATGGAGGTTACGAACCCGCTGATGGTGAGTCTTAACACCATCGGCATGGCCGGCATCTCCATGATGATCCCGGTGCTTGCGGCATACATCGCCTACTCGATGGCTGGCAAGCCCGCGCTCGCCCCCGGTTTTGTCCTGGGCTACCTGGTCAACAACGCAGTCGTTACCCCTAACGGCAACAGCGTTTCGACCGGCTTCTTGGGCGCCATGATCATGGCGGTCATCTGCGGCTACTTTGTCCGCTGGATGAAGACCTGGAAGGTCAACAACACCATCCAGACCATCATGCCCATCCTGATCATCCCGATTCTGACCTCGCTTGTCCTGGGCATGGCCTATATCTACATCCTGGCCACGCCGCTTGGCTTTGTGATGGACTGGCTCACCGGCGTGCTCGGCAGCCTGCAGGGCGGTTCCGCAGTTGTCCTGGGTCTGGTCATTGGCGTTATGACCGCCTTCGATATGGGTGGCCCCATCAACAAGACCGCCTCGACCTTCACCATGGCCATCATGGCCTCCGGTATCTACGGTCCTAACGGTATGTTCCGCGTCGCCGTCGCCGTTCCCCCGATCGCCTGTGGCCTCGCTGCGCTCATCGCCAAGAACAAGTTCGATGACGCTGACCGCCAGATGGGCATCTCCGCGCTGTTCATGGGCTGCATCGGTATTACCGAGGGCGCTATCCCCTTCGCGGTCAAGGACCTCGGTCACACCCTGCCCGGCATTTGCATCGGCTCTGCCGTGGGTGCGGCACTTGCCGCCTTCCAGGGCATCGACTGCTACGTCCCGCACGGTGGCTTTATCGTCGCCCTTGCCACCAACAACGTCGCGCTGTTCTGCCTGGACATCGTGATTGGCGCCGTGGTCGCCGCTGCAATCCTGATTGCCATGAAGCCCACGCTCGACAAGCAGGCCAAGTAAACCTTTAAGGACTCCGGTTGTGCGGAGGGATGGATTTGACTCCGCACAACCGCCTCTACACAACAAAATCCATCCGTACTGATAGGGCCCACATCTGGGTCCCAGGGAACTTTTGTCAAAAATCCTCTGGAGAAGGAGAACAAAATGTCCAACCTCACCATCCGTCAGGCCGTTCAGGGCATGCTCAAGCTGCAGGATAGCGGCGATCACGCAACCATGGTCGGCATTGGCCCCATGAGCCCCAACCTGATTCAGGCCGTGTTCGAGCTTGCCAAGGACGATGATTTCCCGCCCATGTTTATCGCCAGCCGCAACCAGGTCGATATGGACGAGATGGGCGCCGGCTACGTCAACGGTTGGGACCAGACGCGCTTTGCCGCCGACATCAAGAAGGTTGCCGACGAGGTGGGTTACACCGGTCCGTACTACCTGTGCCGCGATCACGGCGGTCCGTGGCAGCGCGACGAGGAGCGTAACGCCCACCTGCCCGAGGACGAGGCCATGGAGCTCGCCCGCAAGTCCTTCGTCGCCGACATGGAGGCGGGCTTTGACCTGCTGATGGTCGACCCCACCAAGGACCCCTATCAGATCGGCAAGGTTATTCCGCTCGACGTGGTGCTTCGCCGCACGATTGATCTTATCGACTACCTTGAGCAGTACCGTCGCGAGCATAACCTGCCCGAGGTTGCCTATGAGGTCGGTACCGAGGAGACCAATGGCGGCTTGACCTCTACCGATAAGTACGAGGAGTTCATTTCTCAGCTGCAGCCCGAGCTCGAGAAGCGCGGCTGCCCCATGCCCACCTTTATCGTCGGCCAGACCGGTACGCTCACCCGTTGGACCGAGCAGGTCGGCCATTACAACTTCAAGAATGCCCGCGAGCTCGCCGACATGGCTAAGCGCTACGGCGTGGGCCTGAAGGAGCACAACGCCGACTATCTGGACGACGCGACGCTGCTCGAGCACATCCCGGCACACGTGACCGCCTCCAACGTTGCTCCGCAGTATGGCACCGAGGAGACCCGCGCCTACCTCAAGCTCTGCGCCACCGAGCAGATCCTGGTCGACAACGGTCTGTGCGATGACCCCTCCGACCTGTATCACACCCTGCTGGTCAAGGCTATCAAGACCGAGCGCTGGCGCAAGTGGATGACTGGCGACGACGTCAACCTGCAGGTCGACGACATTCTTGCCGACGATGAGCTCAGCCTGAAGATCCTGGATGTCTCCGGTCACTATGCGTTCAACGATCCCGAGGTCAAGGAGCAGGTCGAGAAGCTCTACCGCAACCTCGCCGCTCAGGACATCGACGGCAAGCGCTTTGTCATCGAGCACATCAAGCGCCCGATCAAGCAGTACGTCGTCGGTCTTAACCTCAAGGGCGTCACGACCCGCATCGAGGCCGCTCTTGCCGAGTAAGTAGCTTTTCCTACGCGACGCCGGGCCTGGGGCATGTCCCAGCCGCAGGCCCGGCACATAGGACAAAGGGACATCCCCTTTGTCCTATTTTTTGAGTTTTGGATTCCTTCGAAGGAGTTTGCACCATGAAGTTCTTTATCGATACCGCCAATCTGGACGAGATCGCCGAGGCCAAGAGCTGGGGCTGCCTGGCCGGTGTTACCACCAACCCGTCCCTGTACGCCAAGACCGGCGGCAAGCTTGCCGACTTTGAGCCGCATATGCTCAAGATTGCCGAGCTCTGCGAGGGCCTGCCCGTTTCCGCCGAGTCTACCGCTACCACTGCCGAGGGTATGATCGAGGAGGGCAAGCGCCTTGCCGCCCTCGCCCCCAACATCGTGGTCAAGCTTCCCGTGTGCGAGGCCGGCCTTGCCGCCTGCCGTGCGCTGGCCGATGCTGGCGTGCGCGTCAACATGACGCTCGTCTTCTCGCCGACGCAGGCCCTTATGGCCGCCAATGCCGGTGCTCGCTACATCAGCCCGTTTGTCGGTCGTTTCGATGACATCGCCGAGGACGGTATCTCGCAGCTCGACAACGTCGTGACCTGCATTAAGAACTACGACTGGACGGGCAAGAACGTCGACGACACCGTCGAGATCATCACCGCCTCGGTTCGTACGCCCAACCACGTGACCCAGGCCGCGCTACTCGGTGCCGATATTGCGACCGTGCCCATGGCCGCTCTCAAGAAGTGCCTGCATCATCCGCTGACCGACCAGGGCCTCGCCTCTTTTGAGGCTGACTGGCAGAAGGTCGTCGCTCAGGCTTAACGAGTGGATTGCCCCGGCATCGCGTCATCCGGTGCCGGGGTTGTTCTCAAGAGAGGAATTCGTATGACCAACCAGGAGCTGGCGAAGGTCGCCAATGAGGTCAGGAAGGGTGTCGTGACTGCGGTTCACGCGGCCAAGTCGGGACACCCGGGTGGATCGCTCGGTGCTGCCGACATCATGGCGTATCTGTACTTTGAGGAAATGAATATCGATCCTGCCGACCCTCACAAGGCCGATCGCGATCGCTTTGTGCTCTCCAAGGGTCACGCGGCGCCGGGCCTGTATTCGGTGTTGGCAAATCGCGGCTATTTTCCCGTCGAAGAGCTCGAGACGCTGCGTCATATTGGCAGCCGACTGCAGGGCCATCCCAACATGAACGACGCCCCTGGCATCGATATGTCCACCGGATCGCTCGGTCAGGGCATCTCCGCCGCGGTTGGAATGGCACTCGCCGCAAAGCACTGGGGTGACAGCTACCGCGTCTACACGTTGCTGGGCGACGGCGAGTGCGAGGAGGGCCAGGTGTGGGAGGCGGCCATGTTTGCCGGCAACCATGCGCTCGACAATCTTGTTGCCGTCGTCGACCACAACGGCTTGCAGATTGACGGCACAATCGATGAAGTTAACTCGGCCATGCCGCTCGCTGACAAGTTCCGCGCCTTTAAGTGGCATGTGATCGAGCTCGCCGACGGTAACGACATGGCGCAGATTGCCGCCGCCTTTGCCGAGGCCCGCAAAGTGAGCGACTCGCCCGTGGCCATTATCGCCGAGACGGTGAAGGGCAAGGGCGTCTCCTTTATGGAAAACCAGGTGGGCTGGCACGGCAAGGCACCCAACGATGAACAGTTTGAGCAGGCCATGGCCGAGCTCGCAGCGGCAGGGGAGGAGCTCTAATGGCAGACGTCAAGAAAGTCGCCACGCGCGTTAGCTATGGCGAGGCACTTGTCGAGCTGGGCAATGAGCGCGATGACTTTGTGGTTCTCGATGCCGACCTGGCCGCCGCCACGCAGACCGGTAAGTTTAAGGCTGCGCACCCTGAGCGCTTCTACGACGCCGGCATTGCCGAGAGCAACCTGATGGGGCTCGCCGCCGGCATCGCGACCACGGGCCACGTCGCCTTTGCGAGCACCTTTGCGATGTTTGCCGCCGGTCGCGCGTACGAACAAGTGCGTAATTCCATTGGCTATCCGCACCTCAACGTCAAAATCGGTGCCACGCATGCGGGTATCTCGGTCGGTGAAGACGGCGCCACGCACCAGTGCTGCGAGGATATCGCACTCATGCGCACGATCCCGGGTATGACGGTAATCGTTCCCGCCGATGACATCGAGGCTCGCGCTTGCGTGCGCGCCGCCTATGAGTTTGAGGGACCGGTCTACATGCGCTTCGGACGCCTGGCAACGCCGGTCATTAACGATCACGAGGACTATGAGTTCAAGATTGGTCGCGGCGTGGTCGTGCGCGAGGGGTCCGATGTGACCATCATCGCTTGTGGCCTTATGGTCGCCGAGGCGCTTGAGGCTGCCGAGGCGCTCGCTGCCGATGGTATCGATGCCGAGGTCATCAATATGCACACGATCAAGCCGCTTGATGAGCGCCTGGTGGTTGCCAGCGCCAAGAAGACCGGTCGCGTGGTCACCGCCGAGGAGCATTCGATTATCGGTGGTCTTGGCGAGGCCGTGGCCTCGGTGCTCGCAGAGCAGCATCCGGTGCCGATGCGTCGCGTCGGCGTGCGCGATGTGTATGGCGAGTCCGGCCCTGCGGTCGATTTGCTGCACAAGTACGGTTTGGACGCCGACGGCATCGAAGCTGCGGTCAGGTCCGTGTTGTAAGGAAGGTTTCCATGGGATTTGTATCTGCCAACCAAGTGACAATCGGGTATACCGCCGCCTCGCGCGAGGACGCCCTACATTATTTGTCCGAGCAGGCCATCGAGCTCGGCTTTGCCGATGACGCATCTGCCGTAGAGGCCGCCTTCATTGCTCGCGAGAACGAGGCCGAGACCGGCCTTGTCGCCGGTTTTGCCGTTCCGCATGCCAAAAGCGACGCGATCCACACGCCGGGCGTTGCCGTGCTTAAACTGACCGAGCCCGTTGAATGGCCGAGCTTCGATGGGGTGCCCGTCGATGTTGCGCTCGCGCTGTACGTGCCCGCCGGCGAGGCCGGAACTACGCACCTGCGTCTGCTCTCCAAGGCTGCCGTGATGCTGATGGACGCCGGCTTCCGTGACAAGGTGCGCGCGAGCACCGATCCCGTTGAGATTGCGGAGCTCATCAATAGCGGACTCGAAGACTAGAACGGTCATCCCGTTCAATCAATTGATCCTTCTCCAAGGAAAAGGGCCGCGACGCCGTATGGGTGTCACGGCCCTATTTGCGTTTCCCCAGATAAAACCTGCCAAAATAAACCTGTCGCTTTTTGGCAGGCTAATCGTGAGTTATTTCACCGCAACTTAGGGCACGGTTAGGAAGTGTGCACCTTAAAGAGTGGAGCCCTTGATTAGAGAGATTGCGCTCGTCTCTCTAAATGTCTCTCTAAAGAGAAAGCTAGTTAAAGAGATAACATTGGGCAATCTAACAGTGAATTCGATACATCTCTCTAAATGTCTCTCTAAAACAAGGCGCTTATCTCTCTAAAGTTAGAGAGATATACGAAACGTTAGAGAGATAAATCTATTGTTTTAGAGAGACGGAATGCCAAAATTCGTCCGTCCGCTACCATCTGCCAAAAATGGAGGATAAAGGGCTCATCGAAGTAATGGGTTCGTCGACGAGCCGCAACCGCCGCTATCGGAAGAAGTAGATGCAGGCGAGTCGCCCCTCTTGTGTCTCTCGAAGTGAGATGGGTGCTAGGGGGGGCGACTGCCTCGCGATATTTCCCCAGATAAAACCTGCCAAAATAAACCTGTCCCTTATTGGCAGGTCAGTTAACGCAGTGCAGGTTGAGCATATGCGAGCGAGCGGGCTCCGGGTGCGGTAAGGTGACGTGAAACAAGCGGGCGCTGACCTTTTGGTCGCGCCCGTGAAGTTGAACGTCAGATTGCCGTGCCCGGGGCCCGCGCAGCGCCGAGCAGTTACGCCGTTTGTAAAACGGCGTAACCTAAAGATTCATGTTGCCGTGGATGTAGGGGGTGACCTCGGGGGAGATATGGTCGCAGCCCAGTTCGCGCAGCGCGGACTCGATAACGGCGGGCAGCGGGGTTTTGCCCTCGGCATCGACGGCGTTGCCGCCGAGGGCAGCAATCTTGGCGACATCTGCGGGTGCGGCCTCGATATGCATGCAGCCGCCGATCAAGCGCGCGCGTACCTGTGCCAGATCAAGATCGTGCAGGTAATCCTCGCAGGCGCGGATTAAATCGACCTTCTCGCGCGTAAGCTCCTCGCCCGTGGGGACGCGCGTGGCAAGACATGCTCCCGCCGGCAGGTTCCAAACGGGATAACCCCATGCGCGCAGCAGCTCGCGCTCTTCGTCCTTGGTAAAGCCGACCTCCATAAGGGGTGAGCGTACGCCGAGCTCTTCTGCCGCACGCATGCCGGGGCGGTAGTCACCGCGATCGCTTGCATTGCTGCCATCGATGACGGTGGGAAAGCCGAGCGACTTGGCGTGGTTGACGATGGCGGTAAAGCCGGCGTGCTTGCAGTGGTAGCAACGGTTGGCGTCGTTGCAGGCTACTTGGGGGAGCTGCAACTGATCGACCGAAAGATTGAGCACAGGGAGCTTAAAATGCGGCTCCTCATTGGCTTGCCCGTCAACGGAGCGCTCAAACGAAGCCTGTTCAGGCGTGCCGATGAGCGGCGTGGTGAGGTGAACGAGAAGCGTGCTGGCAGGCATGATGCGGGCGCAGACCGCGGCTAAAAAGCTACTGTCGACGCCGCCGGAAAAGCCGATGGCGACGCGTCCGTATGCCAAAAGCAGCTGCTCGAGCTCTGCGAGTTTGTCCTGAAGCTCCTTTGCAGGTGCGGTGGTGTCTGAAAACATGAATCGATCCTTACCAATATGTACTCGGTCAAAAACTATAATCCTACCGGGCTGCTTGTCATAAGACTTCTATCTATGTAACGAAGGCACAATATGCTATATACGTTATATACAAGTTTGTAAAGTGCGGTAGAGTGTCAGTAATGCAATCCGGTGAGGGGGCCGATATGATCAAGGCTGTAATTTTTGACATGGACGGAACGCTGGTCGATACCGAGCGTTTGGGCATTAAGGCATGGAAGGCGGGCGCTGCCGAGCTGGGGGTCGCGATTGATGAAGCGCTGATCCATCAGTTTATCGGTCGCACCCTACCCGATGTCATGGACATCCTTGATAAGCATTACGGCAGCCACGAAACCACCGAGGCGGTCTATGCCCGCCACAAGGAGATTCGCGACGAGATGGTCAAGACCGAACTGGAGCTTAAGGTCGGCGCCGCCGAGTGCATAGACGAGCTGCTGGCTGCGGGCTATCACGTGGGTCTTGCGACGTCATCGCGCCTCGTTACGGCCGAACGCAACCTTAAGATGGTCGGCCTCTTTGACAAGTTTGAGACGGTGACCTGTGGCGAGGACGTCGTGCACGGCAAGCCCGACCCCGAGATGTATCTGCTCGCCTGCGAGCGCGCGGGCTTTGCCCCCGAGGAGTGCGCCGTGGTCGAGGATTCGCGCAACGGCTGTGTCTCGGGCATCACGGCCGGCTGCCATGTCTTCGCCGTCCCCGATATCGTGCCGCTGCCGCAGGATGTGGTGGATGGCTGCGAGGCCGTGCTCGACACGTTGTTCGATCTGGCGGCGGCGGTCAAGGCCGTACGCTAGACAATTGCGGCGTTAAAACGAGCAATTGCCCACGTTTGCGCTCAAGCAAAAGGGGTCCGGCAATGGTCGGGCCCCTTTTGCTTGAGCGGCGACTTAGCATACTTGCGGGCGTGCTATAGATACGCACCGAGGTTGATGGCCGTGGCGTCGGTCTGGCTGCTTGCCTGGGTGCTGGCGCGTTCCAGCAGGAACGGCCGCACGAGTTCTTGGCGGTTGATGTCCTCGATGGCCGTGACCGCGGTGATGGTGCGCGCTGCAGAGCCGATGTGGACGTGCTTGGTCTTTGCCGGGGCCTTGTTCTCAATTTGCTCCATGAGCAATTGAACGCCCTTGCGGCCAATCTCGTAGCCCGGGGGCGCTACCGTAGTGAGCGGGACCGATCCGCTCCAAGCGAGTGGGTTGCCATCGCAACCTGCTACGCGTACTTGCCCGGGGACGGCGATGCCTTTGTCGACCAGCGCTGAGATGACGCCCGAGGCCAGCACGTCGGTCAGACCGACGACAAAATCGGGGCGTTCGTCGGCGGGGCGCGCGGCGATTTGGGCGCCGATGCCGTAGCCGTCGGCGGCGGTATTCCATTCGCCGGCGTCGATGACTTCGATCTTGATATCGGGGTGTAGAGCGAGCGCTTTATGAATGCCAAGGACGCGCAGGGTGAGTTGCATAAATGCTGCTCGGCCGACGACGACAATATGGTGTGCGCCGCGGGCGATGGCGAGTTCGGCAATGATGCGACCCTGGGCCTCGTTGTCGGCCGCCACATAGTAGCCGGGCTCGGAGCAATGGATGTCCAGGTGGACGATCGGCACGGGCATCTTGGCCATGACGGGGTGCCAGTCGGGGGATGCCATGGGCTGAACCATGACGCCGGACATCTGGGTGCCCATAAAGTAGCGCAGGTAATGGTTCTCGAGAATATCGTCATTATCGGCGTTGGCGATGAGCAGGTCGTAGCCGTGCTTGCGGGCCTCGTTGTGGGCGCCGCTGGCGATTTGGAGCGAAAAGCCGTGATCGAGACGGGGGAGCACCAGGCCAAAGGACTTGGTGGTGCCGCCCGCGAGCTGGCGAGCGCTTTGGTTGGGCAGGTAGCCAAGGCGATTGATGGTCTCGTTGATGAGCTTGAGGGTCTCGGGGCGCAGCTTTTCGGGGTGGTTGAGCGCGTTGGAAACCGTGCCCAACGAAACCCCGGCCTCGCGCGCGACGTCGCTGATTTTTACCTTTGCCATAGCGGCCCCTTTGATGCGTTTCAAGTACAAGCCAGATTGTAGCATCCCAAACCTACCAAAAAGGGACAGGTTTATTTTGGCAGGTTTTATCTGGGGAAACGCTGTTGCCAACGCGACCACCACGAAGGGGGCAGGTACCTTTGTGGTGGTTTGGACCGGCTGGACGTGTGTGCATCGGGTGGTATCTAAGTTAAGATACCACTTCTGGTATATCAGCTTGCGTTTGCGTGAGTACAATACTCGAACGTTATACGTCTCAGCGCCCCTTGTGCGTGGACGTCTTGCAGTCACGCGAACGAAGGGATTTATCCTATGTGTGGAATTGTCGGCTACACCGGCTCTGATATTGCAAAGAACATCCTGGTCACGGGCCTCAAGCGTATGGAGTATCGCGGCTATGACTCCTCGGGCGTCGCGCTCGAGGTGGGCGAGGGCGCCGCGGCGCACCTCGATGTCATCCGCCGCGTGGGCAAGGTCGCGGGCTTGGAGAGCGAGCTTTCCAACATTGACAGCGACGCTACCTGCGGTATCGGCCACACCCGTTGGGCCACCCACGGCAAGCCCTCCGTCGTTAACGCTCACCCCCACACCAGCTGTGACGGTCGTATCGCCATCGTCCACAACGGCATCATCGAGAACTTCGCCGAGCTGCGCGAAGAGCTGGAGGGCCGCGGCCACCACTTTAAGAGCGAGACCGATACCGAGGTCTTCGCGCATCTGATCGAAGAGGCTTATGCCGAGACGCACGACCTGATGGCCTCCGTGCGCGAGGCTTGCACCCACGTGGTCGGTGCCTATGGCCTGGCCGCCGTGTGCGCTGACGAGCCCGGCGTGATCGCCGTGGCCCGCAAGGATTCCCCGATCGTGGTCGGCGTGGGCGAGACCGGCGCCTATGTCGCCTCCGATGTCATCGCGCTCATCGACGCCACCCGCGATGTCGTGGTGCTCGAGGACGGTCAGTTTGCCAAGCTCGCGCCCGCAGGCGTCGAGTACACCGACGAGGCCGGCAACGTTATCGAGCCCAAGGTCACCCACATCGACTGGGACCTGGATATGGCAGAAAAGGGCGGTTATCCCGACTTTATGCTCAAGGAGATTCACGAGCAGCCGCGCGTCGTGCGCGACACGCTGGTTGGTCGTATGACACCGGCCGGCGAGCTCGACATCGACGAGCTGGGCCTTTCGCTCGAGGAACTCAACGACATCGACCGCGTCTACGTGATCGCTTGCGGCACCAGCTATCACGCTGGCCTCATTGCCAAGAATCTCATTGAGGGCTGGGCTCGCATCCCCACCGAGGTGGAGGCGGCCAGCGAGTTCCGTTATCGCAACCCCATCATTACGCCGACGACGCTTGTCGTTGCCGTGTCCCAGTCGGGCGAGACGGCCGATACCCTTGCCGCCATCCGCGACGCGCGCATCAAGGGCGCCAAGGTCTTCGGCATCACCAACGTGGTGGGCAGCCCCGTGGCGCGTGAGAGCGACGGCGTCATCTACACTAAGGCCAACAAGGAGATCGCGGTCGCCTCGACCAAGAGCTTCATCGGCCAGGTCGTGAGCCTTACGCTTTTGGCCCTGCTGCTGGCGCAGGTCAAGTACCGCTTGACCACCAAGCAGGCGCGCATGCTGTTCCGCGAGCTTTCCGATACGGCCGAGCAGATCCAGTGGATTTTGGATACCCAAACCGAGGCCGTTCATGAGGCTGCCCTGCTGTGCAAGGACGCGCAGTCGGCGCTGTTCGTGGGCCGTGGCATGGGTGCCGCTATTTCCTACGAGGGTGCGCTCAAGCTCAAGGAAGTCAGCTACCTGCACGCCGAGGCATATGCCGCCGGTGAGATGAAGCATGGCCCCATTGCCCTGATCGACCCGGGCTTCCCTGTCATCGCCGTGGCCACCAAGAGTGCCACCTACGACAAGACCGTGTCGAACCTTATGGAGTGCAAGGCGCGCGGCGCCAAGGTCATCGTCGTTGCCACCGAGGGCGACGAGGAGATCAACAAAATCGCCGACTGCATTATCCGCGTGCCAGCAGTCCGCGACGTGTTCAGCCCCATCACGGCGAGCGTCCCGCTGCAGCTGCTCGCCCGCGAGGTCGCCATCCTGCGCGGCTGCGACGTCGACCAGCCCCGCAACCTGGCAAAGAGCGTTACCGTGGAGTAGTTGGTTCCGCCATTCTGGCGACCAAGGCCCGGCTCCGTTGCAGCGGAGCCGGGCCTTGTTTCATTTGCCCAGATAAAACCTGCCAAAATGAACCTGTCCCAATTTGGCAGGTTAGCGGAGCTTGCTGGTCTCGAAGTACTCGGGGAACTGGTCCAGAACCTCGGTCTGGTTGCGGAACATCATATGCAGGTGCTTGCTAACCAAAAAGCTCGCTTCGATGGGGTCGCGACCGGCGATAGCGCGGCGAATCTGCTTGTGCTCGTTCACGATGTCCTGATTGTCGAGAACCTGCGTGGCGGCGCGCAGCCAGCGGAAGCGCTCCAGGTCGGCATTGGTCTCTTCGAGCCACGACCACACGGTGCTGCGACATGCGATGCTAAAAATCATGTGATGCATGAGGTTGTCGCTCAAAAAGAAGCCGATGCGATCCTCTTCGGCCATGGCCTTTTCCTGCAGCGCGATGGCGCGGTCGAGCTGCTCGATGCCGGCCGACGTGGCGCGCGCACAGCACTCCACAATCACCTGCTTTTCCAGATGCTCGCGGATGTAGCAGGCACTCTCGGCAAGGGTGAGGTTGATGGGTGAGACGTAGGTGCCGCTCTGGGGCACGGTGCGCACCAGGCCTTCCTGCGCCAAGCGAACCAAAGCCTCGCGCACAGGGGTGCGCCCCATATCCAGGTCGTCGCAAAGTTGCTTGACGCCCAGCTTTTCGCCCGGCTTGTAGTCCAGGTAGACGATTTTGCGTCGAATGGTGTGGTAGGACTGGTCCTGTAGGCTCGTTTCCTGCTCGCCGACGTGCATCGATTCTTCCATAGCGCCTCGCAACTGTTCTATCAAACTCATATGTCAGTTGTTAATTATGCCGCGAATCAGCTCTCCGCGGTGGGCAATTCGGCTGTTGCCTGAGAACTATTGCGGCATCTTAGTCTGTGTTTGCGCAAGGCTGCGCTCAATGTTGCCGTATCATAAGCCGTCGCAAACGTGAAATAGAAAGAAGGAATCCCATATGCAACTGGCAAATATCGTACGCGAGCGCTGGAAAGGCGTTTTGTTCTGCCTGATCATCGCCATTCCCGCGACGTTGCTCGGCAAACAAATTGAGGTGGTCGGCGGTCCGGTATTTGCCATCCTCTTTGGCATGGTCCTGGCGCTCGTCTTTCCCAAGAATCGTCGCGAACAGCTCGTCGCCGGCGTCACCTATACGTCCAAAAAAGTCTTGCAGTACGCGGTTATCCTGCTTGGCTTTGGCATGAACCTCTCCCAGATTCTGTCCAAGGGCGCCCAGTCGCTACCGATTATCGTGGCGACAATCTCGACCTCGCTTGTCATCGCCTTTGTGCTCTGCCGCGTTATGAACGTGCCGGGTAAGATCGCGACGCTTGTGGGTGTGGGTTCGTCGATTTGCGGCGGTTCTGCTATCGCTGCGACCGCACCCGTCATCGATGCCGACGATCGCGAGATTGCCCAGGCTATTTCGGTCATCTTCCTGTTTAACGTTATCGCGGCGCTCGTGTTTCCGACGCTCGGCGGCATGCTCGGGCTGACCAACGAGGGCTTTGGCCTGTTTGCCGGTACCGCCATCAACGACACCTCGTCCGTAACGGCTGCGGCGAGCGCCTGGGACAGCATGCACCCCGGCGCCAATGTGCTCGAGAGCGCCACAGTGGTCAAGCTCACCAGGACGCTGGCCATTATTCCCATCACGTTGGTTCTCGCATGCTGGCAGATGCATCTGGCGCGCAAGGCCGGCGGTGACGCCAAAAGCACGTTCTCGCTTAAACGCGCGTTTCCCATGTTCGTGCTGTTCTTTGTGCTGGCGAGCGTGATCACCACGGTGCTTCAGCTTCCCGCGTCCTTTACGGCGCCCATCAAGGAGCTGTCGAAATTCTTTATTGTGATGGCCATGGCGGCTATTGGCTTTAATACCGATATCGTCGAGCTGGTCAAAAAGGGCGGCAAGCCCATCGCATTGGGCTTTTGCTGCTGGATTGGCATTGCGTGCATGAGTTTGGGAATGCAACACGTACTGAGAATCTGGTAGAGAAGTAGCTTGTTTGCGTGCTGGTTGCTGGTGAGCGCATTCTCACGGTGGAGCGATAGGAGCTCTTGCGGGTATGGCTTGTCCGCAGGTTTATAAGTCCCGAAGAGCTCTTATCGCCCCGCCAGGATGGCGATGCGGGGCAACACCTATACTCGCAGGACGGCGCTTTCTGCCCTATAGTGTTTGGTGAGCAATATCGTTCAATTTTGAAACACTCGGTCGTGCGACCGTCGGCGGCTGCATGTCGCCGCGGACAGGGGCAAATCATGGATAGCGATGCCAAGCTGAACATCTTGACCGAGGCCCTGGCTGCTGCCGGGGCCTCGGCATTGGCAATCGATGCGCGTGGGGACGTCGCGATCTCGACCATGAATGACGCGGCGCTTGAGCGGGATGTGGCGGCTTTTGTAGCTGAGCGCCTCGACCGTATAGGAGACGGCGCGCGTCTGGTTATGGGGCGTGCGGGTGCGCGCCTGAGCCTGACCGTTCGCCCCACCGACAAAGAGGGCGGGGGGCTTTGGGTCGTCGTGGTCCGCGAGGTGCGCGGTGCCGCGGCGCATGCGGGCATCGAGTGGCTCAACGCCGACGAAGTTGAGGCCCGCTACGAATCGAGCGCGTACGGCATCGTTGAGGGGGCGGCCTCGGTGGCTGCGCCGGTTGCAGAGAGTTACGCGCGCGGTGTGCCCCTTATGCTCGAGGGCGAGCTGGGAGCGGGTCAGGTCGAGATCGCCAAGCGCCTCTATCTGGACGGTCCTTTTGCCGGTCAGCCCTTTGTTTCCGTTGCGCTCGATGAGCTCACCGAGCGCGGTTGGCGCTATGTGCTCAAAAGCGCCGAATCGCCGTTGTTCCAAACGGGGCTGACCCTTTGCATTGAGGGCTGGAACGCGGTTGGCCCCCAGCGCCTCCGCGAGCTGGTCTCCACGATGACCGACACCGCGTTGGCGACGCGCTGCCATGTGGTGCTGACAGCGAATGACATGCCGGGCGGCGGCGAAAGTGATCAAGCCGCGTTTGTGACCGAGCGCTTCGCCTGCGCGGTGAGCGTGGCGCCGGCAATCGCCGAGCAGGGAGCCGCGTCGACGAAGGTTGCGCGCTATTTGGAATATCTCGCTGATGCATTTGAGACAGCAGCACCCACGCTGTCTGCCGCGGCGACGAAGACGCTCGATGCTTACCGCTGGCCGCGCAATTATCTGCAGCTTCGCGAGGTCTCGGAACGACTGTATATATTGGTGGGGGCGGGCACGGTGTACAGCGCTATAGCGGAGGAAGTGCTCGCCCAAGAGGACGTGATTAAGACCGCAACCTTTGGCGCCCCGACACTCGAAAGTGACCTGTATATCCTACGACCGCTGGCCGATACCGAGCGAGATATCGCGCGTCTGGTTGTAGACCATCTCCACGGCAACCGAACCCGTGCGGCGGAGGTGCTGGGCATAAGCCGTACAACGCTGTGGCGCTTGCTGAAGGACGATGACCGTTGAGCGAGGCGCCCGTGACCGCGCGCGACGCGTGTGCTACAGTCCAAAGCGTTATTGTTTCGATTTGGTTACGGCGTGCGAGGGCATATGGCTGAGACTTCAAAACCGAGCCGCAGAAGGCGGAGCGCCGCGCCGGTTAACCGACGCACGACATCGGTGACGTGGGGCAAACACGCCTCGGGGTTTGATGGCTCGTTCAAGCGCACTAAATACGGCTATCCTTCGGCAAGCGCCCGCTTGGCAATGCAGGCAGAGTCCTCGCTGTGGGGCCGCAAACGCGTGGTGGGCTCAAAGCTCAAGCACGACGGAACGCTCGGCTACATCAGCCGCGGGGCGGCTCGCCGCAGCGGGCTCAATCCCGCCGGCTGGCATCGCTACGTGCCGATCGTGGCCGCCGTTGCAGTGATCGTCATCGCACTCGCTGCGCTTGGCTACGCCGGCGGTGGCGCCAACTTGGACGCAATGTTTAAATCGCCCGAGCTCGCGCATGTAGGTACAGAAGTTGTCGAGGGCGCTCAGGCCCAGACGGGCGTCGCGCCCCAGCGCGGCATCGTCGCGGCGGCCTCCACCATCGCCGATGCGCAAAAGGACGAAGACAAGCAAGGCGACGACGCCGAAACGACCCAGACAAGCGAAGCGACGACAACTCAAATATCAACATAGCTTGCCGGCAGAAGGGGACGTTCCTTTTCTGCCGGCAGTTTGGGACACTCCTGCGCTACCTAACGTACACCACGTTGTCGCGGCGCGGCTTTGCCTCGGGTAGCGTGTCCTCGGCGTAGCCCAAAATGCAGTTACCGACACCGCGCAGGCTGCCGTCGGCGGGCAGGCCCCAGCTGGCCAACAGCTCCAGGCCCTCGGGCGAGTCAAAGACCTCATGCGCGCGGTGAATCCAGCACGAATCGACACCCAGTGCATAGGCGGCGTTGAGCAAGTTGCCCATGGCGAGCGAGCCGTCTTCCAGATGGGTGGGCACGCTGCGGTCAACCAGCACCACCACAACGGTCTTGGCACCGTAGAAGGGGTCGCTGTTGCTGCCCATGACCTGGGCGTTGAGCTGTGAGAGACGCTCGACGGTCGCGGGGTCGGTGACGGCGACAAATGTCACCGGCTGGCGGCCCATGCCGCTCGGTGCATATTGGCCGGCTTCGATAATACGTGCAAGCTTTTCAGCCTCGACGGGACGATCGCTGTAGTTGCGGCAGCTGCGACGGTGAATGAGTGCTTCGATAGTCTCCATGGTGTCTCCTTGCGGTGGCGTTGCAGATGTCCCGTTCATACCCGTCGGGCTCAAACGATAGACGGTCAATTGCCCGGCCAAAAGGATAGATTCCAATTGGGAAAGTAGGTTTGCATAAAAGTACCTTCAGAATGTGACAAACCAATGGGATGGTTAAACGTTTTATCCCGTCTACCCTGCGGTTTTTTACCACTTGCCTAAATGACGAACGCATAACCTCTGATAAAGGTTTTACTAAAGGAGTACCAACGTTTATCAATGCGCCGTGGTGGCGCCGGGCCAGGAGGTAACATCATGTTCCAGGCTGGAGATGTCGTCGAGACCGACTTCGAAGGATTTCTGAAGCTGCTGCGTTCCAAGACGCGCGCTTTCGTGTCGATCAACGACCACGAGTACTACATCACGCACACCGATGGCTATTGGCGTGTTCAGGATTGCGAGGCCCTCAACGACAAGGGCCACTTTACTGACTGCTCCGAGCTGGTCAACACGGTCTGCGAGGTCGTCGAGCTGCCGTGGATTGCCGGCAAGAGCCTGCATGACAGTTTCTCGGGCGCTACGGTCTATGAGGCCGTCGCCGCTTAACAGGCAATAAAACCCGATTTTCACGTGACCGCTGGCGCCGCCCCCGCGCCGGCGGTCTTTTTCTGCCGATAGGCCATAAAAATGCACGCATTTGCGGAGAGCCTGTTGACGATAGTCAAAACTCGGACTAATCTAGAGACACATAATTGGTCAAAAATCGGACAATTGAATGGTGGGATAGATGAATAGTGCGGTTACGCTGGTCGACTTCGATCGGTTGCTCAATGGACTCGACCATATCTATTCGGAGTTCTCGCGCGCCTGCGGTCTTTCGGACTGCGCCTACTGGATGCTCGTCGACACGAGTGCAGCGGGCGGAAGCGTTGCCGTGAGTCGGCTGACGAGTGAATGGTTCTACAGCAAACAGACCATCAATTCGGCGATCAAGACGCTTAGGGCGCGAGGGCTTGCGACGTTGGAGTTTGCCGAGGGCAGTCGTAAGAACAAGGTTTTGCGACTGACCGAAGAAGGCGTGCAGTTTGCCAAGCGCTACGCGTTGCCGGCGCAAAAAGCCGAGCAGCAGGCATTCGAGGCGCTCGAGCCCTGGGAACAGCGCGAGATCATGCGCTTGGTCGGTAAGTTCTCCCACGTTCTGAACGAAGAGTGCGAGGCATTTAAACGGCAAGTGGCCGCCGAGAACGAGGCTGACGATAAGGGCGAGGGGGACACATGCGACTCTTAATGAGGTTTATGAGGCCGTACCGCGGTCTGATTGCGGTGACGCTGTTTGCGGTGCTGATAGATAACGTCGGTACGCTGTTGGTTCCCACGATGCTGGCGAACATGGTCAACACCGGTATTACCACGGGCGATATCGACTATATTTTACGCAACGGCCTGTACATGCTTATCGCGACCGGCATGGCCAGCGGCGGCACGGTGCTGGGCTGCTATCTTTCGGCGCGCCTGGCCGCCAACGTGGCCTGCGATATCCGCAATGCCGTGTACGACAAGTCGCTCGAGCTGTCCGCCAGCGACTTTGAGCGCTTTGGCACGGGTTCGATGATCACGCGCTCACTCAACGACATCAACGTGATTCAGCAAGCTGTCCTTCAGACGATTCAGTTGGTGCTGCCGGTGCCGTTCTTGGCCGTGGCAGGCATCATTTTTGCTTGGTTCATCGATCCCGCCATGGGCACGCTGCTGGGTGTGGTCGTTGCGATCGTGCTGGTGGCGGCGGTCTTTACGGTGGCTAACGCCGCGCCGATCTTTATGCGCCTGCAGAGCTTTATCGACCGCATGAACGTGGTGCTGCGCGAGAACATCGTGGGCGTGCGCGTCATCCGCGCATTTAACAAGGAGCGCTACGAGGAGCAGCGCCTGGACGAGGTGTTTAGCGATTACGCGGCCAATGCCATCAAGGTCAACCACCTGTTTGTGGGTCTCGACAGTTCCAGCTTCTTTTTGATGAATATCGCCGAGGTGGCGGTGCTGTGGGTGGGAGGCAACCGCGCGGGCGTCCACGCCATGCAAATCGGCAGCATCTCGGCCGTGTTGGAATACGCGATCTTGATCCTGTTCTTTGTGATGATGGCGCAGATGGTGATTCTGACGCTTCCGCGCGCTGCGGCGTGCCTCAACCGCGCGCAACAGGTGCTCGAAATCGAGCCGAGCATCGTGGACGGCAAGGCAACGCTGGGCGACGGGGCGCCTGAGTCCGCAGATGGTGCCGACGCGGTTGCCGTGTTCGACCATATGTCGTTCCGTTTTGACGATGCCGACGAGGACACCCTGTGCGACCTGAGCTTTGCCTGTCGCCGTGGCCAGACCACGGCGATTGTAGGCTCAACGGGCTCGGGCAAGTCAACGGTGGCCAAGCTCTTGCTCCGCTTCCACGATGCCACGAAGGGCGCCATTCGCCTGAACGGCGTTGACCTGCGCGACCTTTCGCAAGGTGAGATTCGCGGGCATATCGCTTACGTGCCGCAGAAGGCGTGGCTGTTCTCGGGTACGGTGGCGAGCAACCTGCGCTTTGGCAACGAGGGCGCGACCGAGGCTGACATGCTCCATGCGCTGGAGGTTGCCCAGAGCACCTTTGTGCTCGACCAGCCCCAGGGGCTCGATACTCCGGTGGCCCAGGGCGGCACGAACTTTTCGGGCGGTCAGCGTCAGCGCCTGGCGATCGCCCGCGCACTCATGAAGCATGCCGACCTGTATATCTTCGACGACAGTTTTTCGGCCCTGGACTTTAAGACCGATGCCGCCCTGCGCCATGCGCTGCAGGACGAGACGCGCGATGCCGCGGTGCTCATCATCGCCCAGCGCATCTCGACTATTTTGCACGCCGATCAGATCGTGGTGCTCAAAGACGGCGAGATCGTGGGCCTAGGCACGCACGACGAGCTCATGGAAACCTGCGAGGTGTACCGCGCTATCGCGGAATCGCAGATGAAGGGAGGTGAGTAGCATGACCGAGAAGCTCAAGAAGCAGGCCATCGCCGAGGATGCCGCGGTTGCAGAGACAGTCGAGGAGACGGGCGCCACACCCGGCCTGGACGAAGCCGCCAAGGCGGCGGAGCGCGAGGCTCGCCGCCAGGCACTCTACGAGGAAAACGAGCGCGCCGAGGACGAGCGCGCCCGCGCCGAGGCGGAACGCATGCGCGACGTTGACGACGAGGACGAGGACGAGACGCCCCGCGACACCTGGGCGACGGTGCGCCGCCTGTGGAGCGAGGCCGCCGGCGACCATTGGCGCTTTTACATCGTGTTCGCGAGCATCGTGTTCTATGTCATCTTTAACACCGCGGCGCCGGCCTACAGCGCCCGCGTGATCGATGAGCTGTGGGGGCATATGAAGCTGGCGTTTACCAACAACGCTACCTTCAGCATTACCTGGGAGAACTGCGGCAGGACCATCTTCATCTACTTTATGATCTGGACCGCCGCCGCCTCGTTCTACGCACTCCAGAGCTTTTTGATGTCGAGCGTTGCCGAGCGCCTCAACCTGCGCCTACGCAACCGCATCGCACAAAAGCTCAACCGTCTGCCGCTTGCCTACTTTGACGCGCATCGTCCCGGCGAGGTCGTCAGCCGTGCGACCAACGACTTAGACAAGATGTCCGAGAGCATGCAGCGCGGCTTGCTGCAGCTTCTGGTGTCGATCGGTACCGTGGTGGGCGCCGTGAGCGTGATGTTCGTGTTTAGCGTGCCGCTCACGCTTGTCTTTTTGTTCTTTACGGCACTTTCGCTGCTGGTGACGAAGGTCGTGTCGCGCCGCACACACGATGTGACGGGCGAGCGCCAGGAGTGGGTGTCCAAGATTACGAGCGCGGTCGAGGAAGGCTACTCGGGCCGTCTGGTGATCCGTGCGTTTAACCGCGAGCGCCAGAGCTCTGCCGAGGTACACGAGGCTTCGAAGGAGCTGGCGCGCGTGAGCACCAAGGCGGACTTTATGATTAACGCCGTCGGTCCCGCGGTGCGCTTTATCGGCCGCTTGGCGCAGATCGTGATTGCGCTTGTGGGCTGCAGCATGTTGGTTGCCGGGCATATGACCGTCGGCGTGTTCCAGGCGTTCTTCCAGTTTATCTACGAGGCGTCCGAGCCCATGACGCAGCTGTCGTTTACCTTTAACTCGCTGCAGAGCGCGCTGGCGAGCGCAGAACGCGTGTTCGACCTGCTCGACGAGTCCGAGATGGAGGCCGATCCGTTGCCGGCGGTCGCCGCCAAGCTGCCGGGCAAGGTGGAGGGCCGCGTCGCTTTTGAGCACGTGCGCTTTGGCTATGCGCCCGACAAGCCGCTTATGCGAGACGTGTCGTTTACCGCCGAACCGGGCCAAAAGATCGCGGTGGTGGGAACCACGGGCGCGGGCAAGACCACGCTCATCAATCTGCTCATGCGCTTCTACGAGATCGACGGTGGCCGCATTACCCTCGACGGTGTGGACACGAGCCGCATGGACCGCGGCGAGCTGCGCCAGCAGTTTGGCATGGTGTTGCAGGACGCCTGGCTGTTCGATGGCACCATTGCCGAGAACATCGCCTATGGCTGTCCCGAGGCGACGCGCGAGGAGATTGTCGCGGCCGCGCGTGCCGCTCAGGTCGACTTCTTTGTGCGCACTATGCCGCAGGGCTACGACACGCGTGTGGCTAACGATGCCGAGAGCATCAGCCAGGGCCAACGTCAGCTGCTGACCATCGCGCGCGTGCTGCTCAACAACCCGGCGATCCTCATCCTGGACGAGGCGACGTCGAGTGTGGACACGCGCACCGAGCTCGCCATCGGCCGCGCCATGGACGCGCTCATGCGTGGGCGCACGAGCTTTGTGATCGCGCACCGTCTGTCGACGATCGTCGATGCCGATCTCATCCTGGTCATGGATCACGGCAATATCATCGAGCAGGGTACGCACAAGGAGCTGCTGGCTGCCGAGGGCGCTTATGCCGACCTCTACCTAAGCCAGTTCGCATAAGGTGACAAGGGGACAGTCCCGCATGTCACATCGAAAAGAAGGCACGCCGGGGGCGGATTCCCTGGCGCGCCTTCTTGCGTTGATACTGTTTTGAGCCGTCCGCAGCCCTAGCGCTCGTCCATGAGCTTGGCGACGAGGGCCTTGAGCTCGGCCACCTCTCGCTCGAGTTCCTTGACGCGGCGGGCGTTCTCGGTGATGCCCTGACGGTTGAGGGCGCTCTGCTCGGCGGCATCGTCGGGCATGTACTCGCGATGCTGCTTGGCGTCGAAGCTCTCCTCGAACACGCGGCAGCCGTTGCGCTTGATGATGCGCCCGGGCACGCCCACGACGGTGCAGTTGTCGGGCACGTCCTTGACGACGACCGAGTTGCCGCCGATCTTGACGTTGTTGCCAATGCGGATGTTGCCAAGCACCTTGGCGCCCGTGCCTACGGTGACGTTATTGCCCAGGGTGGGGTGACGCTTGCCGGTCTCGTTGCCGGTGCCGCCGAGCGTGACGCCCTGATAGAGCACGCAGTTGTCGCCCACAATGGTGGTCTCGCCGATAACGACGCCCATGGCGTGGTCGATAAAGAAGTGCTTGCCGATTTGCGCGGCGGGATGAATCTCGACGCCGGTGATGTGGCGGGTGATTTGCGAGAGCACACGGGCGAGCGAGCGATGACCGTGCTCCCAGAGCCAGTGCTCGGGCACGTGATTCCACTTGGCGTGCAGGCCGGGGTAGGACAGGAAGATGACCAGGCCATTTTGCGCAGCGGGGTCTTGCGCCTGGACGGTCTTGATGTCCTCGCGAATGGTATTGATAAAGCTCACCGGCCGCCCTCCCTTAGCGCCGTGACAATGCGATTCAATAAAGTATAGCGATTCGCTAGGGATTAGGAAGGGCGATCTTGCTTTGCTTTGGGCGACAAGTGTCAGTTATGCAAACTTGCTGGTAATGAAGTAGGACTTTTGAGGGGTTTGGCCCGTGCTCGCGCAGCAACCGTATACTGGTCAACTTGGACGTGTCCGCGCCCACAACTGAGAGGTTTTACTTCATGGGTTTCATCAATTTCATTGCCGAGCTGCTTAAGGACCCGCGCACCGCGATCGCCAGCTGGATCGCCGCCGGCCCGCTTATGGCCTACGGCTGCGTGTTCCTGATCATCTTTATCGAGACGGGCGTGGTGTTCTTCCCGTTCCTTCCCGGCGACTCGCTGCTGTTTGCCTCGGGCTTCTTTGCCCATAACGGCGGCTTTAACATCGTGGCGCTTCTGGCCACCGCATGGGCCGCAGCCATCCTAGGCGATCAGTGCAACTTTATGATCGGTCACTTCTTTGGCCGCAAAATCATCGCCTCGGGCAAGGTAAAGGCTATGACGCCCGAGCGCATTAAAAAGTCCGAGGATTTCCTGGATAAGTGGGGCCATCTGGCCATCTTCCTCGGTCGCTTCTTCCCGTTCATCCGCACCTTTGTGCCTTTTATCGCTGGCATGGGCGGCATGCACTGGCGCAACTTTGTCGTCTTTAACGTGCTGGGTGGCATTACCTGGTCGACGGTCTTTACGCTGCTGGGTTACTTCTTTGGTGGCATTCCGTTTGTGCAGGAGCACTTTGAGCTGCTGATCGTCGGCATTGTCGCCGTGTCGATCATTCCGACCGTGGTCGGTCTGGTTAAGGCAAAGCTGGGCAAAAAGAACGCCTAGTTCGAGTTTGTTTTCGGACGTTAATTCCAAGGCCCGCCATCGGATTCGATGGCGGGCCTTTTGTGTTGAAGGCAAGTGAAAATACTTTACTTAGTTAAAGAAAAGCGTTTTATCCAAGGCGTGCGGGGAGTACAATCACCTGCATGCGAATCGACGCGCCATCGGCTTCGATGCTGCCCGCGTGTCCTGCCCGGCTCTACGCTCCGGGTATGCGACGTTGCGACGCGGCCGGCTTCGGTCCTTGCGTGCGGGTTCGCGAGTATGCAACCGTGTATGTAAGGAGCGACATATGACTGTCGAGAAGAAGGATATCGATTGGGGTAGCCTCGGCTTTGGCTACATGAAGACCGATTACAGCTACGAGGCCCATTGGAAGGATGGCGAGTGGGACGAGGGCGGCCTGACCACCGACCACACCCTGCATGTCTCCGAGTGCGGCGGCATCTTCCATTACTGCCAGGAGGTCTTTGAGGGCCTGAAGGCCTACACCGCCGAGGACGGCAGCATCGTCTGCTTCCGTCCCGACATGAACGCCGAGCGTATGTACAATTCCGCCCAGCGTCTGGAGATGCCCCCGTTCCCCAAGGACAAGTTTGTCGAGGCCGTCAAACAGGTCGTCTCTGCCAACGCCGCATGGGTTCCGCCCTTCGGCTCTGGCGCAACCCTGTATGTGCGCCCGTTTATGATCGGCTCCGGTGACGTGATCGGCGTGGCTCCCGCTCCTGAGTACACGTTCCGCATTCTCGTGACCCCGGTCGGTCCGTACTTTAAGGGTGGCCTCAAGCCCGTCAAGCTGCGCGTTTCCGAGTACGATCGCGCCGCACCGCATGGCACCGGCAACATCAAGGCCGGCCTGAACTACGCCATGTCCCTGAAGCCCACGATGGAGGCTCACCGCGAGGGCTATGCCGAGAACCTGTATCTCGACTCCGAGTCCCGCACCTATGTCGAGGAGACCGGTGGCGCCAACGTCCTGTTCGTGAAGGAGGACGGCACGCTTGTCGTCCCGCAGTCGCACACCGACTCCATTCTTCCCTCCATCACCCGCCGTTCGCTCGTTCAGGTCGCTGAGGACCTGGGCATGACCGTTGATCAGCGACCCGTCGAGTGGGCCGAGGTCAAGGCCGGCACCTTTGTTGAGTGCGGTCTGTGCGGCACCGCTGCCGTTATCTCCCCGGTCGGCGAGATCGACAACAAGGTCTACGGTGCCGATGAGACCGTGACCTTCCCGGCTGGCTACACCGAGATCGGTCCTGTGATGAAGAAGCTTCGCGAGACCCTGACGGGCATCCAGTCTGGTGCTGTTGAGGATAAGCACAACTGGGTTTACACCGTCGCGTAAGCTGTCTTGTATGTCCGGTCCGAGGGCGACCTTCCTTTCCGGCGCGTCCTCGGACATGAAAGAACCCCCGCTGCGCACTGAACTGCACCCCAAAACTTGGACGGCTTAAATAAGAACTACGCCGCAAGGGACTGTCTCCGGAACTCCTCCGGGGTCAGTCCCTTCAGTTTAACCTGGCGCCTCCTCGTGTTCCAAT
>CABUTO010000015.1 GCA_902494535.1 uncultured Collinsella sp. | reverse complement strand
GGGCAGGGACGTTCGGCCGTGCGCGGGCGCCCGGTCGGCGGCCCGTTCTGGGCGCGCCTCAATCGTAGCCCGAGACAGTCCCAGGCTGACAATTTCGACTGTAATGGACGTTCTTAAATGACTACTCCTGCACCTTGAGGGCCTCGGCCAGGCTGACGCGCTTGATGGAGCGCGTGTGCAGCAGTGCCACGACCAGGTAGGTCGCAAAGCCGATTCCTGCGCACGCCGCCATGGACCAAGCGGGCACGTAGATCTCGATATTGCCGTTGTAGGCGAGCAACATCGAGCGGAAGATGGCCGTGAGCGAGCCAATAATGACCGGCAGGCTCAGCACGAGTGACGCTGCCACGCACAATGTGATCGAGCGGATGTACAGATGCGAAATCTCGCTATCGCGATAGCCAAAGACTTTCATGTAGCTGATCGAACGGGCGCTGTGGTCGATCACAGCCTTGGTCAGCAGGTACATAAACAGCAAGAAGATGAACACCGCAAGCCCAACCATCATGCCGATCATTTTGCTCATCATGCCGATGAACTGGTCGCCCACGGCGCGCATGTCGTCGGGCGTGGTGTCGCCGGCAAAGTAACGAGCATCGAGGTCGAGCTTCTTGTTGCTCGCATAGCCGTTAAAGTAGGTGGCGTCGTTGTCGAACAGCTCGTTAAAGTCGTCGATGCTCATATAGACATTCATATCCGACTTGGAGCCCCAGGCACAGTCCTTGCCCGCGTACTCAAAGGAATAATTCTTGCCCTCGTACTTGTCGCTGAGCGTGACCTTCTGGCCCTCGCTCCAGCCGAACTTGTCGAGTAGGCCGCCGCCAAAGACGACACGGCCGTCGCCGACGTTGAGGTCTTTCCAATAGCGTGAATCGGATGAAATGCCGTAGACGGAAATCGTCTCCTCGCCATTTCCATCGCCGCGGTCGTATTGCAGCTGGTAGACGGCGTATTTCTCGGCTTGCGCAATTGCGCCTGCACCATTGTCGATCGTATTGACCGGGTGGATATCGTCGTTGTCGGTGTCAATCTTAGAGGCCTTATCGATCAGGTCGATGGCCTCATCGCGATCGCAGCCGAGGGCATCGGCAAGATCGTCAAGGCGCGCGTAGAGCGCATTCTTCTTGTCCTGGACCTTGGCGAGCGCGTCCTGCGCCGCGGCCAGGCTCTCGGCAGACGGAGATGCGGTCGCGGCATCGGCTGCCGCCCGCGCCGCATCGGCCGCGTCGTCAAGCTCGTCATCGGCATCCTGAGTGGCGGAAAGCAGCGCGCCGTCAACCGACTGCAAGCGCTCGAGTGCCGACCACTGCTCGCGCTCCTCGGCAGTGCCCTCGAGCTCCAACGGCGCCTTGAGCGTGTACTGGTGCTCGGCGACCAGGCTTGTCTCGAGGTTGTCCGCATAGTGCGTCATCGTGGGCAGAATCGCCAGGCCAAAGAGCAGCAGTAGCGACGCAAATGCAATGCCCACGAAGAGTGTGGCGAAGTTGCCCAGATTGCGCAGGAAGATACGCAAGCGGAAGCGCGAGACAAAGCCCATGCGCTCCGGCAGCCGCAGGCCGCGCTTGGTGCCCGATTTGCCGCTCGACTCGTGACGAAGGAACTGCAACGGCGTCTTGCCCATCTTGCGAAGCAGACCCACCAGCGTGATGAGGACGAGCGCGGCGGCGGGAACCACGGCGCACTTCACAAAGATCTCCCAGCTCCAGTACACCTGGAAGGGCGGCAGGCTGTACGAGCCGTAATAGAGGCTGCGCATGGGCTCGGTAAAGAACACGACGCCGAGCGCAGTGCCCAAAAGCGCCGCGACCACGCCCACGATGGCGGGAAGCGCAAGGTAGTGCAGCACGATCTCGCGTCGACGATAGCCGCTGGCGAGCAGCGTGCCGATGATGGCGCTCTCCTCCTCGATGGTGGCGTCGGTAAGGACCACAAAGACGAACGCCATGATCACGATGATGATGTCGAGCAGCGTCATCCACATCATGGAGTCGCCGTCTACGTCGTCGCGCGCGTAGCCAATGCCCTGGTTGGAATCGGCGTCGGTCAGATCGTCCACGCGCGCATCGGCGTCGGTCAGTGCCTCGACCATATCTTGCTCGGCGTCGATGCGGTCCGCGGTGGGGAGGTCGCGATCGGTAAAGGTGAAGGAGTAGGTGTAGGCGGGTGCGCCGCCGGCATCTTCGAGCGCGGCAAAGCCGCCATCGGTGACCTCGGCCACGCCGTACGTGATGGTGTTCACCGTAAAGTCCGAATTGTTGAGGAACAGCGCCTGACTATCGGGCTGGGTCATGATGCCGCAAATGGTGTAGGTGCGACCCTCGAGCTCGACTTTATCACCCACGGACAGGTTGTTATTGGTGGCAAAGACACGGTCGATGGCCACCTCGTCATCCGCCTTGGGTTCCTTGCCCTCACAGTAGGACGCAATGTCCACCTTAGCGCGGTGCGCATAGGTGCGCAGCGTGCGCTTGGTGCCGTCGTCGCCGGCGGTCTTTTTGATGATGGCGTCGATGGAGAAATTCTTGTAGAGCGTGACGCCGCCGACGTCGCCGGCTGCATCCTCGGCGGCCTTGAGTTGATCGTCGGTAGCCTCGAAGGGGGTGGTCACGCGGCCGTCCTCAATCGCGTACGCATCGCGCATGTCATCGATAAGGCAGCCGATGGAATGCGCTGCGAGCAAAAATCCCGAGGTGAGAGCGATGCTTCCGCACATAAGCAAAAAGATGCCCAGGTACTTGCCGATATTGCGGCGCAGCTCGCGCGGGAGACGTTTTGCGAGAGGTGTCATGGCGCCGCCTACCAATCGAGCTCGGCGGCCGCAACGGGCGACTCGTTGAGCTCATCCTCGACGATGTGCCCGTCGCGCAGGCGCAGCACGCGATTGGCCATGTGCGCGATGGCGGCATTGTGGGTGACAATGATGATGGTGCAGCCGTAGGTGCGGTTGACATCCTCCATGAGCTGCAGGATTTCCTTGGACGTCTTGTAGTCAAGCGCGCCGGTGGGCTCGTCGCACAGCAGCAGGCCCGGGTTTTTGACGAGCGCACGGCCGATGGCACAGCGCTGCTGCTGGCCGCCCGAGACCTGGCGCGGGAACTTGTTGCGGTGCTCGTAGAGGCCCAGCGAACGCAGCAGGTCGTCAATGTTGAGCGGGTTTTTGGACAGGTGCGCCGTGACCTCGATGTTTTCCTTGATGGTGAGATCGGGCACCAGGTTGTAGAACTGGAAGACAAAGCCCAGCTCGCGGCGGCGATACTCGCCCAGGTCGCCGGTGTTGAGCGTGGTGAGGTCGCAGCCGTCCACCAGAATAGAGCCGGCGTCAGCATCCTCCAGGCCGCCGATCAGGTTAAGAAAGGTCGACTTGCCCGAACCCGAAGGCCCCAGCATGACGCAGATCTCGCCACGGTTGATGGACGTGTCGATGCCATCGAGTACCGTCAGGCGCGCATCACCGTCGCCGTAATGCTTTTTGAGATCCTTAACCTGGACGTAGGCTTTCTGCGTTGCCATGGTATCCCCCACTGTTAGCCTCATACTACTTTATGAGCGTAATAGTAAACCTTGGCGAACTATTTTGGAGCGAGGCTTGGGATTTATTTCAGACTGGTCATTGGGGACGTTCTTAAATGACCAGGTGGCTAAGCACGGGATTTGGTGCGCGAGAGGGCTAGGCCTACGGCGGCGATGGCCGCGGCAAAGAGCACCGTGACGCCTAGGTCGCAGGCGATGTCACCCAGCACGGCGGACGTCAAATCCGAGGCAAGCGCCTTGCCGATCGCGTCGTTCACCCAATATGTCGGCACAAAGTGCGCCACGGTCTGCACGGCCGATCCCATGAGCGACAGCGGCATCCAGGCGCCGCCCAAAAACGTCATGAGCATGCCAAGCAGGTTGCCCACACCGTTGAGCAGCTCCTCGCGCGCGCCCAGACTCGAAAGGGCAAAGCCAACGGCCAGTGGCGTGCATGCCAGGGCAAACGTCGCCGCCAGTGCCAGGCACACACGCCCCACGCCGACCTCGGCGACCGCGCCGGCAAAGCCCACGACGCCCATCATGCTCGAAACAAACCAGATGCAGACGGTGAGTACGGCGGCGGCCGCAAACACGGCAAGCGAACGCTGGCGCTCGGAGATTGGGCCGGCATCCATACGACGCACGCGCTCGGGCTCGTTCATGCCCGAGAACACCAGCCCCACCGACACGATGACCGACGAGATAATCGCGTACGCACCAAAGTTGAAATACGACTCGAGCGTGGCGGCAGCAGTCGAGTCGACCTTGACCTGCTCGATCTCGACCTCGGCACGCTCGGTGGCCGCATGCTCGGCGGCCTTGGCAACGTCACCGTTAGAGGCGGCGGGCTCAAGTGCGGCCGCAGCGCCCGCGAGCGAGATCCAGCGCGAGGCCTCGGCAGACGAAAGCGCCGCCGCCATGGTGCCGGCACCGTAGGTCACATCGAGCTTGGGCAGGGACTCCCCCGCGCGGGCGGCTACAACGAGGTCGTCCTCAAACCCCTCCGGGATAAAGAACACGCAGTCGGCGCTGCCCTTGGCGCTGTTGCTCTTGGAGAGCGCGTCCGCGAGGTCGTAGGTGCCGTCGCCGACGCCCGTGACCAGCTCAAAGCGCGAACCCAGATGCTTGGTAAGCGCACGCGAAAGATCGCTGTCGTCGCGATCGACCACGATCACGTTGGCATCGTAGGGCTTGTACTCGGTGAGCTGCGACGAGTTCCAGCTCACCGATGCCGCGATAAACACACCCATGAGTGAGATGAACACCGTATAGATAAGCAGATAGAGCGGGTGTGCGAGCGCCATGCGAAGCGCAGTCTTAAAGGTGCTCATAGCGGCTCCTTCCAAAGATCAGCGTGGCGGCGGCGACAAACACCAGGGCCATCAGGACGAGTGCGCCCGCGCGAACGGCAAAGGGGCCCAGGTCCTCAAAGAAATACAGGCGGTTGAACATGTCGCAGATGAGCTTGACGGGGTTGAGCCAGCACTCGGCCGGGCAGGCGCGGGCGACGTCGTCGGCAAGCGCCATCGCCGGCTCGCCGTAGAGGCCGGCGAACAGGGCGCACGTGGTAGCAAAGCCCGTGAGGATGCCGGACTTGGACGCCTTGCCGCCCTTAACGGGAAGTGTGCCCACAAAGAGTCCCAGGCCCGTGGCGGCAAGCGCGGAAGCGGCGCCGCCCACCAGACACAGCCCCTCGCGCCCGCCAAAGTCGACGCCCACGACCAGGCGCACGTAGCCGATCGCAATCGTCATCGAGGCAAAGGAAACCAGCCACGAGCCGACAAAGATGCCGGCTAGCGACGCCGTCTTGGAAAGGCCACCCACGCAGCGGCGCGCGCCAAGGCCCGACAGATTGGGCTGCAGGTCGACGACGCTCAAAGCGGCAAACTCGGCAGACATCATCGCGACCAGGCCAAAGAGCGCGTAGTAGTAAATGGTCGTGCCGTCGGGCGTAGTGCGCGTCAGGCTTACGCGGCGGGTGCCGCCCTCGAGCGACAGGGCGCGCGCAACCGCCTCTTGGTCGGCGAGCGCCGCCGGGTTGTCCTGGGCAATCTGGGACATGAGCTCGGCATTTTGTGTATACGAGCTTGCCACCGTCTCCAGGATGCTGCGATCGGTGAGCACCGATGATGCGCGCGAGCTGTCGTAGCTCGATAGCAGTGTGAGCTTGGGTACGCCTGCGTCGTCGACCGTATAGATGCCCGCAACCTCGCCGGCCTTAAGCGCACGGTTCGCATCGGCTGCGTCGTCGAGCTCGTGGATCTCGAGCAGCTGATCGTCGCCTTCCTTGGCAAGCGACGTCGCCACGCCCTTAAAGGTCGAGGCGTCCCAGACCTCATCCGCTACGACGGCCACCGGCACGGGGTCGATCTTGCCGTCGGAGCTGAGGTTCGCAAACATAAACATGAACATCGTGGAAAGCGCGATGGGAAAGAGAGCGCCCCAGACCCACGTGCTCGGCCGGCGCAGCAGTGTCTTGACCGTAGTGATGATGGTGTTGAACATGACCGCCCCCTAGTCGCGCAGCTCGCGGCCGGTGATCTCGAGGAACACGTCGTTGAGGGTCGGCGGTTCGGAATAAATGCGGCCGAGCGCCACGTCATGCGAGCGCAGCGCATCGAGAATGTCCGTCAGGTTATGCGGGCTCGCCTCGCACGAAAACGTGAGCTGGCCCGCCGTCGCCGACAGGTCCAGGACATGCGGCAGGCTCGCGACGGCACCGAGCGCCGCGCTCGGCACCTCGCCGACCTCGATCACGATCTTCTCGCCCATCTGAATCATGCGCTTGAGTTCGTCGTTGGTGCCCTGCGCCAGCACGCGCCCGCCGTCCATGATCATGATGCGGCTGCAGATCTGCTCGACTTCCTCCATATAATGGCTGGTATACACCACCGTGGCGCCCTCGTCGCGCAGACGGCAGATGCCCTCCAGGATGGCGTTGCGACTCTGCGGGTCGACCGCCACCGTGGGCTCGTCAAAGAAGATGAGCTCGGGCTTGTGCGCAATGCCGCAGGCGATGTTGAGGCGACGCGCCAGGCCGCCCGAGAGCTTGCCGGGGCGGAACTTGGCAAAGTCGCCCAGCCCGACAAAGTCGATCGCCTCGTCTACCAGCGCACGGCGGCGCTTGCGGTCGCTGACGTAAAGGCTGCAGAAATAGTCGATGTTCTCGCGCACCGTGAGCTCGTCGAACACCGCTACCTGCTGCGGGACCACGCCGATGCGGCGCTTGAGGTCGTAGCGAGCGGGCGTCATGGGTTCGCCGAACAGCTCAATGGTGCCCTTGTCGTAGGCAAGCAGCTGCAAGATACAGTTGATGGACGTGGTTTTGCCCGAGCCGTTGGGGCCCAGCAGGCCAAAGATCTCGCCGGGGGCGATGCTCAGGTTAAAGTGGTCGAGCGCAATAAGGTCATCGTAGCGCTTGACGAGGTTTTCGACGTGGATGATGTCTGTCATGAGGCGGCCCTTCTGTTGCTTGCGGCCCGGTACGATTGCATCATCGCAGGAGCGGGCGGCACGCACCAGTGAGCTTTGTCACGAGTGTGGAGCTTGGCCGTGCGGCCTGCCGACGTCCCCGCTTTGCCGCGTGGGAGGAATGTCACGGTTGCGCAGGCGGCCCCTCCACCACACGCAGCTTCGCGTACAATACCCGTATGAACAGGCTTTTCGACAAATCGATCGTGCTGGCGTGCTGCATTGCGGCCGCCGTGGGTCTTGCTGTGGATGCTCGCCTGGTCGCGGCGTTTTGCCTTGGCGTTATTGCCACCTCACTGGCCGAAGTCGCACAGGAGGAACGCACGCGACGCGCAAGCGAGGCCGCGAGCTACGCTTACATCATCGCGGCCGTCTTCGTGCCGCCGTTTGTGCCGTTTGCACCCCTTGCCTTCTATGACATCGCGCGACGCGTGCGCCATGAACGAATCTGGCCCGCACTGGCGATTGGCGCCGTGTTTGTCTGCGCGCTTGTCGCGGACCTTCGTGGCGGCGCGCTCACCACCCGAACGCTCCTGCTGACCGCCATCCTCTCGGTTGCCGCCACCTTGCTATCGCTACGTACCGCCCAGCTGGAGCGCGAGCAGCAGCGCATGCGCCGTACCCGCGACGAGCTGCAAGAACGAGCCCTCGCGCTCGAAGCGCGCAACCGCGACCTTGCCGACCGCCAGGACTACGAAGTCGAGCTCGCGACGCTCGCCGAACGCGCCCGCATCGCGCGCGAGATCCACGATAACGTCGGGCACCAGCTCACGCGCGCCTCACTGCAGGCTGAAGCCCTACGCGTGGTCCACGCCGACGAGCCTGGCGTCGCCGCCGATTTCGCCGACGTTAAACGCACGGTTGACGAGGCGCTCCAGCTTGTGCGCATCAGCGTCCACGCGCTCAACGACAACGCCGTCGACCTTTCCGTGCAGCTCGAACGCATTGTTGAAGGCGCGCGCTCGGACGGCGGCCCGCAGATTGAGCTTGAAGTTTTGGCCGAGCATGCGCCCGCAAATGTCGCCAACTGCTTTGCAGCGGTCCTGCGCGAGGCGCTCTCCAATACCATGCGCCACGCTTGCGCCCAGACCGTCACCGTACGATGCATGGAGCATCCGTCGTTTTACCAGCTTGTCGTTACCGACGATGGCGCTGGTGGGGTCCAAGCAAGCAGCCGCGACGCCGCAGAGGGCATGGGGCTCGCCTCCATGCGCGAGCGCATCGAGGCGCTTGGTGGCGCCTTTACCGCCGGCCCGCGTGCCGGCTCCCCCGGCTGGCGCGTGTTTGCCACCGTTCCCAAACAGCAAGGAGATGAGGGCCGATGAGGCTCATCGTTGTCGACGACGACCGCTTGGTGGTCGATTCGCTCAAGATTATCCTGGGCGCCCAGCCGCAGATCGAAGTGGTGGGCACCGGCGCCAATGGCGACGAGGCGGTCGCGCTCTACAGCGAGCACGCGCCCGACATCGCGCTGCTCGACATTCAGATGCCGGGACGCGACGGCCTTTCGGCGGCACGCGAAATCCTTGAGCGCGACCCCACGGCGCGCGTGGTGTTTCTGACGACATTCTCGGATGACGAGTACATTGTGTCGGCGCTTAAACTGGGCGCCCGCGGCTACCTGATCAAGACCGATGTCGCCGCCATTCCGCCGGCGTTGGCGCAGGTCATGGACGGCAAACGCGTACTCGAGGGTAAGGCGATCGAGGATATCGACTTTGATGGGGCGGGGTCCGAGGCCGACACGTCTCGCCGGCCCGCGGCCTTTGTCAGCCTGACCGACCGCGAGTTCGAGGTCGCCGAGCTCATCGCCCGCGGCCTCGACAACAAGGAGATTGCCGCCACGGCTTATATGGGAGAAGGCACGGTGCGCAACCACATCAGCTCGATCCTGGCCAAAATGGGCCTGCGCAACCGCACCCAAATCGCCATCGCCTACCTGCGAGGGTAATTACCCAACTGCCGACCGCTCCGGCTTAGCAAAATGGCTGCTACCGATTTAATGCCATTTCAAAACTATGCCGGTTTACTACGATGAATCGTCCACCTTCGACCACGGCAAATTGCGCGCTTGCAAAAGCGCAGGTAGAACGCTTGCAATATTTAGAAAAATGCAGTCATGGTCGGGAATGTCGAATTCATCGTAGTAAACCGGCATAGTTTTGTTCGGGCGGCCTTGCATGAGTACCTCCGCAAGCCTCGCGGGACCAAAATGATCCGTTTTCCTCCGTCCCCGAGGGATCATTTGGCAGCGCTCGCCAACGCACAAAAATGCCGCCACGGAGGAGGGAGATGCCTCCGTGGCGGCTGGGGGTAGGAGTAGGTCGAGATTTAGCCCTACCGGCCGCCCGGGGCCTTTTGGCCCCGGGCGCTGTCGACGTGCCTAGCGCTTACGGATACCCCAGACCAGGGCTCCGACGCCGGCCATGGCGATAACAAATGCCATGAGCAGTGCGGCGGCCTGCTGGTCACCCGTGGTGGGCAGGAAACCCTTGACCGTCTTGACGATGTTCGTCACGGTCTTGGGCGTGCCGGGGTCGGGCGGCGGCACGGGCGTCTCGGGCTTCTTGTACGTGTTGTTGAACACGATACCCTCGACGCTCTTGTCACCCTTGGTAAAGGCGACGTTCGCCTTGAGGTTGCCCTCGCCGTCATCGACCACGTTGACGGTCGCGGTAAAGACGGACTTGTCGTAGGTCATACCGGCCTCGTCGCCCTTGACCTCGCTGATGGTGTAGACGTGCGTACCGGGCTCGTCGTACTCAAACTTGTCGAAGTTGATCTTACCGTCGGCATCGTTGGTGACGGCGGCCTCGATGCCCTCGCCAACGAGCTTAAAGCTAAACTCTTCCTTCTTGAGCTCGCGTCCCTCGAGCACCTTAATGGCGCCGATGGAAACCTGCGTGGGCATGGCGTGATACTTGTTGGTAAAGCCAGCCGACTCGGTGGTTCCCTCGAGTTTGTGCGTCGCGGTCAGCGTGCCGTCGCCGTTGTCGGAGACGGTGGTCACGACGGTGTAGGTCGCGCCGTCATAGGTGACGCCCTTGTACAGGCCGAGCGCGTTGGGGCAAGCCTCGCGCAGCGTGTACGTGTGCGTGCCGGGTGCCTCGTAGCGAATCGGGCTCAGCGTCACGGTGCCGTTAGCGTCGTTGGTGCCGTTAGCGACAACCACGTCGTCCTCGAGCAGCTCAAACGTGAACTCGCCTGCTGCAAGGTCGCGTCCAGTCAGGCGCTTGACTGTCTTGACCTGATCGGTCACGGACGAATCGGTAGGTGCCACGCCGTAGGTGTTGGTAAACGTGAAGGCAGCACCGTCGTCGCCTTCGCGCTTGACACTCAGATGCCCGGCACCGTCGTCAGACACGGTGTAGGAAACCTTGCGCGTGGCGTTGGTGTCATTGGTCACGCCAGGGGCACTACCGGACTCGGTCACCGTGTAAGTAAAGGTGTGCGAGCGCGGAGCGGTGGGGGCTGCGGGCTCGGGCTCGTCGCTGGGCTCGTCGGCGTTGGCATCGGTGTCGGCCTCTTCAGCCTCTGCCTCGTCGGCCTCGGCTTCGTCAGCTTCGTCTGCCTCGGCCTTATCGGTCGCATCGTCCGTCACGCCCAGAGCGCGGTTGAGGTCCTCGAGCGTAAAGTGGATCTTGCCAAAGTCCACGTTGCCAGCCGCGTCGTTGGTTGCGGTCGTGCGCTCGGGCATCGGGGCACTAGCCTCGTCGGCGGTCACGGTAAAGGTGAACTTGCCCGTGATGTCAGCCGGGGTCAGGCCCTCGGCAGCTTGGAGCTTCTTAGTGCCGGTGAGCGCGGCATCGACGGCTTCGGCGCCGTAGACGTTCTCGAACAAGGGCTCGACGCCGCCGTAGTCGACCGTTGCCGTCAGGGTACCGTCACCGTTGTCGACGACGATAACCTTAAAGCCAAAGCTCCACGTTGTAGCGGAAACGCCATTCGGCAGCCCGAATAAATCTTCGTAGGCCGTGTAGTTAATGGTCCAGGCAAGCTTACCGTCCTTATCGGTACGATAAGCAAGCCCAGCAGCCTCAAGATTAGCAAGCATCTTAGTGTCGTAGTGCAGCGTATCAAAGCTCACGTGCCCGCCGATATTGGGCTTGAGGTTTTCGTATGCCACAAGCTCACCCTGATAGGCGATGCCGAACCAGAACTCGCCGTCGGCCATCGGGCGGCCAGTCAGAGTCTTGGTGGCAACGACCTGAGCGGCGGTGCCGCCAGGCGTGTTGGTCGTAGCGCTGTAACTGTTGTGGAACGGCACCAGGGCCTTCTCGACCTTGTTCTCGCCACTCTTGTGGACCGTCTCATGCGTGCCCTCGGGACCGCCGGAAACGGTCGTCGTAGCAGTGAGCGTGCCGGCGGTGTCGTCGGCGATGGCGATCGCCACCGTGCGCACGGCGTCGTCGTAGGTGTAACCGGGCTGGCCGTCGTTCTTCTCGGCCACGGTGTACGTAAAGGTCTTGCCGGCGTCAGCCTGCGTAAATATAACCTCATGACCAGCCAGAATGTCGATCAGTCCGACCGTTGCCTCTGCCGCTGCGGGGGACTTGAAGCTATTAGCCCCGGGCAGCAGACCGAGCGCGCGAGCCGAAGCGTCGTCGGCAGGCTTCACGGTAAACGTGAACTGACCCTCGGTCATGGGGCGGCCGTCCATATACTTGCTGAGCCACAGACCGCCGGCAGCGGTGTAGTTAAGCTCAGTGCGGTACGTGTTGGTAAAGCGTCCGTTTTCCTTCTTGGTGACGTTGGCGGTCAGGCTGCCATCGCCGTTCTCGGTCACGGTCACTTCGGCGGTTGCGACATGCGCGTCATACGTCATGCCGACCGTGCTGCCCGCGTTCTCGCGGATCTCGTACTTGTAGGTTCCGGTGGCCGTGTAGCGAATCTTGCCGAACTTGATGGCGGCAATGCCGTCCTTCGCATCGTGCTTGCTCACGGTTACGGTCGCAGGATCGGGGAGCGGGGCGCCATCGGGGGCGGTAATGGTAAAGCTGAACTCGTCCCCATCCGTCCACTCGCGGCCGCTGATGACCTTGCTCAGGTCAAAGTCGAGCTCTGCATCGAGCGGGGTCACGCTGTAGGTGTTCTTGAAGGTCGCAGCCTCGGGGTCCTTCAGGACATGCTCGGCCTTGAGGGTGCCGTCGCCGTTGTCGGTGATGGTGGTCTCGATAGTGTACTTGGCGTCGCTGTACGTGATGCCCTTGCTGGTGGTTCCGCCGTTGACCTCGCGCAGCGTGTAGGTGTACTTGCCGGGCTTGTCGTACTTCACGGGGTTCATCGTAATCGTGCCGTCGGCGGCGTTCTTGCCGGTGGCGACGACCTTGGCATCCTCGCCCTCACCCTCGACGAGCTCGAAGCTGAACTCGCCGGCAGCAAGCTCGCGTCCGGTCAGGACCTTATTCGCGGTGATCTGGTCGGTGACGCTGAACTCGTCAGGATTCGGCTTGTAGCCGTTGTTGAACTTCGCCTCGTCGGCTCCATTCAGCTCATGCTTTACCACGAGCTCGCCCTTGCCGTTGTCGGTGACGGTCGTCTCGATAGTGTAGGTCTTGCCGTCGTAGGTGATGCCGTTGCCGGCGTCGCCCGGGACCTCGCGCAGCGTGTAGGTGTGCTTGCCGGGCTCGTTGTAGGCGATCTCGCCCATCGTGATCTTGCCGTCGGCGGCGTTCTTGCCGGTGGCGACGACCTTGTCGCCCTCGACGAGCTCGAAGGAGAACTCGCCTTCCTTGAGGTCGCGGCCGGTCAAGACCTTGGTCGCGGTGATCTGGTCGGTGACGCTGGAGCTCTTGGGGGTCACCGTATAGGCGTTCTCGAAGGTCGCCTTCTCGTCGTTCTGCAGCTTATGCTCCACGCTGAGGGTACCGTCGCCGTTGTCCGTGACCGTGGTCACGATGGTGTACTCGGCGGCGCTGTAGATGATGCCGTTCTCGGTGGCGCCGGCCTTGGTCTCGCGCAGCGTGTAGATGTGCCCGCCGGCAGCGGTGTAGGTGACGGGATCCATCACAATCTTGCCGTCGGCGTTGTTAGTGCCGGTGGCAACTACGTTACTGCCCTCGACGAGCTCAAAACGGAACTCTCCGGCCTTGAGGTCACGGCCGTCCAAGAACTTGGTCGCGGTGACTTGGTCGGTGACGCTGGAGTCCTCGGGCGTCACGGTGTAGGAATTCTTGAACTCGGCGGTCCCAGCGTCCTTCAGCTCATGCTTGACCGCGAGCGTGCCGTCGCCCCTGTCGGTAACGGTGGTCACGACGGTGTAAGTCTTGGCGTCATAGGAGACGCCCTTGCTGGTGGTTCCGCCCTTGGCCTCGCGCAGCGTGTAGGTGTGCTTGCCGGCCTCGGTGTACTTCACGGCGCCCATCGTGATGTTGCCGCTGGCGTCGTTGGTGCCGGTGGCGACGACCTTGTCGCCCTCGACGAGCTCGAAGGAGAACTCGCCGGCGGCAAGCGCGCGCCCGGTCAGGAACTTGGTCGCCTTGACCTGGTCGGTGACGCTGGACTCAGTGGGGGTCAGATTGTAGGAATTCTTGAACTCGGCAGCCTTGGCATCCTTCAGGACATGCTCGGCCTTGAGCGTGCCGTCGCCCTTATCGGTGATGGTGGTCACGATGATGTAAGTCTTGCCGTCGTAGGCGATGCCCTTGCTGGTGGTTCCGCCGTTGACTTCGCGCAGTGTGTAGGTATGCGTTCCGGCCTTGTCATACTTGACGGTGCCCATCGTGATGTTACCGCTGGCGTCGTTGGTGCCGGTGGCGACGACCTTGTCACCCTCGACGAGCTCGAAGGAGAACTCGCCGGCGGCAAGCTTGCGCCCGGTCAGGGACTTGGTCGCGGTGATCTGGTCGGTGACGCTGGAGCTCTTGGGCGTCACGGTGTAGGAGTTCTTGAACTCAATCTTCTTGACGTCCTCGGCGCCCTTCAGCTTATGCGTGGCCACAAGCTGGCCCTTGCCATTGTCGGCGATGGTCGTCACGACGGTATAGACGGTTTTGTCGTAGGCGATGCCGCCGGCATTGCCCTTGACCTCGCGCAGCGTATAGATGTGCTGACCGATCTCGGTGTACTTGATGGCGCTGAACGCAACGTTGCCGTTGGCATCATTCTTAACGGTTTCGACAACCGACGCGTCCTCGTCCTCACCCTCAACGAGCTCAAAGGAGAACTCATTGTCCTGGAGCTTATGGCCGGTCAGGACCTTGGTAACTGTAATCTGATCGGTGACGCTCGACTCAGCGGGATTGGCGGTATAGGTGTTCTTGAACTCGACCTCGCCCGAGGTCTTCTTCACAGAAGCCTCGAGCTTTCCCTTTGCGTTGGGTGTCACCGTTACGGTGAACTCTGCAACGTTCTTGCTGTAGGCGATGCCGTCGACCGTGGTCCCGGCATGCTTCTCGCTAACCTTGTAGACATACGTGCCCAGCTTGTCATAGGCAATCTCGCCAAAGCTAATGTCCGCATGGCCCTTGGTTGCAAACGCAGTCGTGGACCTGGGCATCGGGGCGTTGTCCTCGGACGTCAGGCCAAACTCAAACTTGTCCTCATCCGTCCAGTCGCGGCCCTCGAGCACCTTGGTCAGGCCAAAGTCGGCAGTTGTCAACGTTGTCGGCGTGGTATTGAGCGTAAAGCTAATCTTGCCGTTATTGCCCAGGTAGACATTGACCTTCGTCGCACCAGAAACAACCTTCGTGTTGTTCCACTGGGGATTGATCACGTCGCGTGCGGTGCCCGTCGGGTTTCCGCCCACACGCTCCTTGGTGGTGTGAAGCTGGTTGATAAAGGCGAGGCGCGCGGTGCCAGCCTTAATCGACCAGTGATCGCCATCCTTTACCAAAGCACCTTCAAAGTTTTCGAGCTCGCTTCCCTTAACCGGGATCGAAACGGAATCATCGTACGGCGCGCCCGACGAGTTCTGCGCCATAAACTCATCTTTGTACCAATAGGTCTTAGAGCCCGAAGGCTTTTCCGTTGCGAGCTTGGTGCAAGCCGCGTCTGTGTAGACGGGTGTTAGCTTTTGGAAGTAGTAGTAGCTGTTCATAGCAGCAGGCTCAAAGCTTGCGACCGTATCGCCCGCATCGTCGCCGGTCCACTTGTTGGCGTAGAAGCTAACGGTATTGGAATCGGCGTCCTTGTGCTCATTGATGTAATCCTGCAGTCCCGGTACGTTATTGGGAGTAAACAGGTTTTTGCGTGCAATAGCCTTTACGCTCGATGCATACGCAACGCGGATAGGCGAGATGGCATCCGTGGAGTCAACCACAAACGTGCCCGCAGACTCGTCAACGGTAAAACGGCGCAGCGGAATGAGCGATGCGGGGACCTTGACCGTCACGATGTCGCCGCGCTGCGGATTGTTCTCGTCCGCGCGATCAACCGTAATTACAAGATGGGCGAGCTCGCCATCAAACGTATAGGTATCGATATTGCCATCGGTCGACTTGGTGGCGGCCCCATAGGTCTTGCCGTTGTACTCGGCACCGGTAAAGCTATCGACCTGCATAAAGGCGCCCAGCTCGTCCTCGAATGTGATGTAGCCGGAACCGTTGGAATTGTTGCCCTCGACCTTGGTCGGGAAACCCTTGCCCGACGTAATGGCACTCGAGATGTCCTTAAAGACCTGATCAAGCTCGGCGGCGTTGGTCGCCGACTTGTAGTAGCTAGCACCGGCAACGGGGTTGCCGAAATTGACATTCCACTCCTCAGTTCCAAAAAAGCCATGGCTTACGGACGATGTGGCATCCGGATAGTTACTCGACACGGCATGCATGAATTTATTCTCGTTGCTCGTGCGGCTGCTTGTTGGATCGTCGCCCGGCTTCGCACCGTTGAAGATACCGATGGTATAAATGGTCGCCCCGCCACTCTTTATGGTCTTGGCGATATTGATGGCATCCTTAGCAACCTCGGCCTCAAAACCATTAGAACTCGTAGGAGAGCCATCGGTGAAGAACACAACGATCTTCTGGGCGTCTTCACGACCAGCGATGCCCTTGGCCAGGTCCATGCCATAGTCGGCACGAGTAGAGCCAGCAGGCTCGATTAAATTAACCGTGTTCTTGAGGCTCTTTGCGCCCCCATCCTTGCAGACCGTGAGGCCCAACATGGTCTGGGAGTAGTTGTAGGTGTTGCCGTCGTCGCGATAGGTATCATTACCAACCTTATCGCTCTTCTTGCCCGCAAACTTTACGATGGCAACCTGGTGCTGCTTGCTCGCGTCCTTAACGTTCTTGTTTTGCTCGGCAATGGTGTCGATAAAGTGGTTGGCAGCATTCTTGAGCGCAACGATACGCTTAGGGGACCCTTTACCACCCATAGGATCATCCATTGAGCCAGAGGCATCGAGCACTATCACGATGTCGAGCGGCTTGGAAACCAGCGACGTCGTATCGGATGTCGAAGACATCGCCGAAAGCGTAGTCAAAAAGTCCGATTTCCCGTCATCGATTGCTTGGACCGTCTTATCCGTCCAAATTCGGCCGACGTTTTGCGTCGTGACCTTGCTGCCGTCATAGCCGCCCGCCCAGAACTTCCAATGGTTGCTGGTGTCGTGGTCGACTATCTTTGTCGCTTCCGGCCCGTCCATTCCGGTGCTGGACCTGGCGTTGGCCTCGGGCAGCATGGCGAATGCTGCGGCTGGCAACACCAGCACTACGGCCAGTATCACCGCCAAGAGACCCCTCGTGTACTTACCCATCGTGTCTCCCTTCTCGCGGTCTCAGACCTTGCATCAGCCTAAAGTTACGGAATGAGACACAATTAGGGCAGGTGACACATGTTTCAGATTCGGTTTTGAGCGTGAGACAAATGTCTCACCAAAGTTGAGACACGGCGTTTTCGCAGGAAAACGGGTGCGACTCGGAGCCATCAGGCAAAAATGACCCACTTTCCTCCGTCCTTGGGGGATCAGGAGCTATTACGGATATGGTGCCATTTCAAAACTATGCCGGATTACGGGGCTAAAGTCGGAGTCCTCATCCATACAGCCTTTTTTTGAAAAACGGCAGGCTATCTACCTGCGGTTTTGTTTTTCGATTTTCTGTATGGTTGGGGATTCGCAATCCAGCCCCGTAATCCGGCATAGTTTTGTTCGTGGCAGCCCAACCGCGCGTTTAAGCGCGGGGCCGGTGGGGCATTTTTGCCCCACCGGCCCCTATTCCAGCGCTATACCAGCCCCATCCCAACGCTATTCCGGCTTGGTTTCTACTGTGGGAGTCTTGTCCGCCGCGACTGGAGTGCGCGCGGTGTCCATGCTCAGGCAGTGTTTGGGGCAGCTTTCGATGCACTCGCCGCACACCACGCAGGCATACGGATCGATCGACCACGTTCCGCCCTTTCGATCGACCGTGAGCGCGCCCGCCGGGCAGCGACGCGCGCACATGCCGCAGCAAATGCACACGTCCATGTCGTTAACGATGTGCCCGCGCAGGCGCTCGGGCGCCGCGAGCTTCTCCTGCGGATAGCACACCGTTACCGGCTGCTTGACCATAGAACCCAAGGCCGTCTTGGCAAATGTCAGCAAACTCATGCCGCGCCTACCTTTCCGTGCAGCTAATGCAGGGGTCGATGGTCAGGATAATCATGGGCACGTTGGCAAGGAGCACGCCCTGCAGTGCATGCGTCAGACCCGCCAGGTTCTGCGACGTCGGCGTGCGCACGCGAAAACGATCCAGGTTCTTGGTGCCGTTGCCGCGCACATAGTAATACGCCTCGCCGCGCGGCTGCTCAATCACAACCTCGCCGCGCGCGCCGTCGGCCGGCGTGAGCTTGGTGCGCCCGCCGATGCCGTCGTGCGGTATCTTGCCCACAAGCTCCTTGATGATGTCCATGGCCTGCGTGACCTCGGCACAACGCACCTGGCAGCGGGCATAGCAGTCGCCGTCGGTCGCCACGATGGGCTCAAACGCAGCCAGATCCGCATAGGCGCCGTCACCGAACATGCGCACGTCGTAGTCCACGCCCGAGGCGCGACCGAACGGGCCGACCATCGAAAGCTCCAGCGCGTCCTTCTTGCTGATCACGCCCACGCCATGCAGGCGCTCGCCGCAGCTATTGTCGTCCAAAAACGTATGCACCAGGGCCTCGTAGTCGGGACGCATGGCATCGAGCGTCTGGACAATGCCCGCCAGCTCGGAGTCCTCAATGTCGTGTTTAAGGCCGCCGATCTCGTTAATCGACAGAATCACGCGCCCGCCGCAAGTGCTCTCAAAGATCTTGAGAATCTGCTCGCGCAGGATCCACGACCGATAGAACAGCGCCTCGAAGCCAAAGGCATCGGCGAGCAGGCCCAGCCACAGCAGGTGCGAGTGAATGCGCGAAAGCTCGTGCAAAATGGTACGGATATACTGCACGCGGCCAGGCACCTCGATGTCGAGCATGCGCTCGCAGGCGCTGGCATAGCCGCAGCTGTGGCCCACGGCGCAGATGCCGCAGATGCGCTCGGCGATGTAGCCAAACTGGTGCATGTCGCGCTTTTCGGTGAGCTTCTCGAGTCCGCGGTGCACAAAGCCGATCTGCGGAATTGCCTCGAGAACGCGGTCGTCCTCAATCACCAGGTCCAGATGAAGCGGCTCGGGCAGCACCGGGTGCTGCGGGCCAAACGGAATTACGGAGCGATGCGCCATGGACCTTACGCCTCCTTTTTCTGCTTGTCGCGGGCGGCCTTGGCGGCAAGCGCCGCGCGGACCTTGGCCGCTTTCTCGGGATCCATGGCGGCGAGCTTTGCCTCCATCTCGGCGGCCTTGAGCGCAGCCTTTGCAGCGACCTCATCGTGCTGAGCATCGGAGCCGGCAGCCGCAGCGGGCTGAGCAGCGGCGCCCGCGGCATCGTCGGCGCCCGCGGCGGGCTCCCCTGCAGCAGCCGCAGCCGCAGCGGCCTTCTCGGCCGCGGCCTTGCGCGCCTTGGCCTCGGCAGCGGCGCGGACCCTCATGGCCTTCTCGCGCGCAGTCTTCACCTCGGGCGTGATGACGCTCATGGGCTCGGCAGTCGAAACCTGGTAGAAAAAGCCCTTGAAGTCGATCTGCATGTCGGTGATGGCAAGGCCAAACAGGTCGTGGGCCTCATTTTCAAACGGGAACACCGCGGGGTAATACGAGCTGATGGACGGAATCTCCTGGTACTGGTCGATGCCCTCAACCACCAGGTTCTCGATCGCATAGCTGCCGTCCTGCGCAATCTGCTCCTGAGCAGCACGAACGTTGATAAACGTATAGACCAAGCGATACGAGCCGTCGTCGACGTTGCGTTCAGCGTGCATTTGCACAAAGCGCGCGCCAACGCCCTTGAGCGCCTGGACATGCGACAGGAGCTCGTCGATCCCGACGATGGTATAGATAGCCTTTTGCATTACTCGGCCTCCTTTGCAGCGGCGGGCGCGGCGGACCTGGTGGACACGTTGACCTCGACGCCGTCACCGGCGACGGCCCCGGCCCCGGCCCCCGCAGCCACAAACCCGTCCTCGCCCAGCTCAACGCCACCGTCCCAAGTAGCGGCGCCGCCCACGGTAAGCGGATCGCCGCCGGCGCGCATCACGGCCTCTTTCTGGTCCAGGATGCCGCACGCCTCCACGATGGCATCGATCACGGTCTCGGGGCGAATGGCGCACCCAGGCGCGTACACATCCACGGGAATTGCGCGGTCCACGCCGCCGGTCACGTTATAGGCATCGCGGAACACGCCGCCCGAACACGCGCAGATGCCGCAGGCCACCACGCACTTGGGCTCGAGCATCTGGTTGTAAATCTGGCGCACGACAGGCAGGTTCTGGACATTGACCGACCCCGTCACCAAAAAGATGTCCGCATGCTTGGGGTTGCCGGTGTTGACCACGCCAAAGCGTTCCGCATCGAACAGCGGCGTGAGCGAGGCCAACACCTCGATATCGCATCCGTTGCAGCTCGAGCCGTCGTAATGAATAACCCACGGCGAGCGCGACATTTTATGATCCATGGATGCCGCCTCCTAAATAAATACGTCGACGAGGATGGGCATAAGGTTGAGCAGGCCAAACACCAGCGCCACGCCCCATCCGAGCCTAAAGCAGCTGCGCCAGGTGCTGCGTGCGAAGGTGTTGTCGATCAGGACCTCGACAAAATACGTCGCGGCCATCACGACCAGGGCTACAACCCAGCTCACGGGGTTGTCCCAAACAAAGAACATGCCCACCCACATCAAAAACAGCACGGTCTCGCACCAGTGCATAAGGGTCATCTTGGCCAGCGTGCCGCCGCTCATCTCGGTGGCGACGCCCTGGACGATCTCCTGATGCGCATGATGCGAGTACGAAAGGTCAAACGGCGACTTGCGCAGCTTGATGGTAAGCACCGCGAGCAACGCGAGGAAAATGGGCGCGCTGTACACGATGATAGGGGCCGACTGCCCCGTCACAGCAATGGAATCGAAGCTGTCGGTGGCAAGGTACAGGCCCACACTCATCAGCAGAACGGCGGGCTCGTAACTCATGACCTGCAGCAGCTCGCGGTCGGCGCCGACCTGAGCAAACGGGCTTTGCGTCGAGGCGGACGCCAACACCACAAAGATCGCGGCGAGGGTAACCATAAACGCGCACAGCAGCGTGTTGGAGCCCGACACAAAGATGCCGCCGCCCACCACGGTAAAGATGAGCGCGCACGCCATGTAGGTGTCGTCCATGGTGTTTACGCTGGCGGGGGCCTTGCGCAGGAGCTTGGCCACATCGTAGAAGGGTTGTAGCAGGCGCGGGCCCACGCGGCCCTGCATGCGAGCCGAAAGCTTACGGTCAACGCCGTCGATCAGGCCACCAACCAAAGGCGCAATCAAGGCAAACGCCACGGTGCCAATAAAGATGCCCACGACGCCCGAACCTTCAAAATACTTGCCGCGCAACACCGAGGGCGCGCTCATGGCAAGCCGCTCGGGCCCAATCCACGCGCAACACAGCAGCGCAAACAAGATAATGCTGCAGCACACGACGCTACCCGCGGGGCCAATACGCTTCTCGCCAAGGGCGTCCTCCGAGTACCAATTGCGCTTTTCGGCCTTCACCTCGCGTCCCATCGAGCCGCGGAAATGGCGATATTTGTCGGTTCCCACGCCCGAAAGGTACACGTTGACGTGCGGCTTATTGCTCACGCGGAACGACGTCAGCAGCACCACGGCGATAAACGCTACGATAACCACCATCAGATACATGGCGTCCTTGCCAATAACGTACGGCACGCGTCCAAACACCATGGCGAGATAGGGCGATACCAGACCGCTCGAGATAACCGGAAACGCCACGCAGCACAGAATCAGCAGCGCGGCGATGGTGTTGAGCGCCATCCATTCGGTCTTATGGACATTGACCTCGACGTTTTGAGCCGTGGGGTCGACGCCCGAAAGCTTGGCAAGCCACTTGCCCCAAAAATAGAACGTCGCGGCCGAGCCAAAGGCCAGCACCATGATCATGAGCACGTTGCCGGTCTGCGCAAACGCCACCAGGGCGCCCCACTTGGACACGAGCATGCCAAACGGCGCCACAAACATGCCCATGATGCCCAGCATCATAAGGCGCGTCAGGTGCGGCATGCGGCTGAACATACCGTCCATGTCCTCGATATTGCGGCTGCCGATATGATGCTCGGCCGTGCCCACGCACAGGAACAGCAGCGACTTTGCCACCGTGTGGAACAGGATTAGGAAGATGGCGGCCCATACGGCCTCGGGCGCGCCGACACCCAAGCAGGCGCTGATAAGGCCCAAGTTGGAAATGGTGGAGTACGCGAGCACACGTTTGGCGTTGCTCTGCGAGATGGCCATGAGGGCAGCGAGCAAAAACGTGATGGCACCCACACTCGTGACCATAAAGCCGGTCACGGGATAGATGGCATAGAGTGGGCTCAGCTTGACCATCAGGAACACGCCGGCTTTGACCATGGTTGACGAGTGCAGCAGGGCGCTCGTGGGCGTGGGGGCAACCATGGCACCCAACAGCCAAGTGTGGAACGGCATCTGTGCGGCCTTGGTGAGCGCGGCGAGCGACAACAGGATGACCGGCATGACCAGCAGCGCGGACTGCGCGGTTCCGGCGCCGGAAAGCTCAATCATGCCCGAGATGGTCAGCGGCATGCCGTTCACGTGCAGGTACATGAGTCCGGCCAAAAACGCGATACCGCCCAGCATGTTGAGGATGATCTGGGTGAAGGCGTTCTTGATGGCCTCGGGCGTGCGCGTGTAGCCAATCATAAGGAACGAGCACACGGTGGTGATTTCCCAGCCGCAGAACAGCCACTCAAGGTTGTCGCTCGTCACGATGACGAACATGGCTGAGAGGAACAGGAACATAAGCGCCAGGAACTGCGGGCGACGGTCGGGCGCGGTCTGCCCGCGCAGCGCAGCCTCGTGCTCGTCGTGGGCCTGGAAGTCCTTCATGTAGCCCAGGGCATACACGCAGATAAGGCTGCCGACGATGCCGACGGCGAGGACCATGATCACGCTCATGTAGTCCAGGTAGAGCGGGGTTGCGGTGACGGCTTCGGTCGCGGGCAGCGTCATGGCTGCAAAGGCGAGCGAGCCCACCAACTGGACTACGCTGAGCACCGTGGTGAGCGCGTTCCTATATTTGTACGCGTTGTACAGGATGACGGCGCACAGGATGACGTCGATAACGGAACTGATGATCGAGAGCACATGCGAGGTGCCGGGGGCAACCTCAAAGCTCTGCGGACCCGTGCCAAAAAACATGACGGCGACTACAACTGTCACCGCCATAATAATGCCGGAGCCTATGAGCCCCACCGCATCGCGGGTGCGGTCACCGCGCGCGAGCAGCATGCCCAGCGCCGGTACCAGCGGAAACAGGGTAAGGAAATACAGTAGCGTCATACCATCACTCCCCCATGCAAAAACGCTGCAATTGTTTAACGTTATAGCTCAATTACGGGGTTGCGGTGGCAGGTTTTCGGTCAACTGGGGAGTTTTAGGCGTACGGGGCAAGGAGTCTGTCCGCATTGGAGTAGAGGGGTGACGTCCCTTTACCGCAGCGACGGACGCGCGGGCCACTGCGCGCGGTTTATTGGGCACTTTGGAGGATGTCCCAATAGGCTCGCGCCGGTCCAAAAAGTTGGCGCGGCAAGAAAAATGCGCCCCTGTGGGCGCACCATCCCGTTTGCTATTCCGCCTTTTTAACGCGCGGCTTGCGACCGCGCGGCTTATCGACCAGTGCGGACTCACCGCTCTCGCGGTACTGACGGCACCAAGCCTTGACCGAAGACTCGCTGGGAATCTTGTGCTTGATCATGGCCTCGCGAACCGTCAAGCCGTTTTCCAGACGGTCCTTAACCACAGCGAGCTTTACGTCGTACGAATAGGTGTGATGATGCGAACCGGCGTTGAGAACGGCGTCGGCACCGCCCACGGCATACGCGCGGGCCCACTGACGAGCCGTGGCCTGGGGAATGCCAAGCTCCGCAGCGAGGGCGCGATGACCGACCCCCTCTTGGAGGATCTCGACGGCGCGCTGCCTAACCTCAGGCGCATGCGTGCGAGTCCTAGTTGCTTCCGACATACCTGCCACTTCTTAGCCTTAACCGTTAATCTGCTTTCTTACGTGCAAGTTAGATAGTAGCATTTTACTGTTTGCTCAAAGCAGTTAATTAAAATAGACGCGGCGTTATCTGGGCATTTGGCACCAAATTACGACATTTCTTTATCGATTATTTACGCTGGTAGCTAACTCGCAGCTAATCGTCATTCGCTTGTCAACAAAATTGGCATCTCTTTATGTCCTTTGGTATAGAGGATATAGTTATTAACCCCTCCCCCAATAATTTTGAGTGATCTGCGAGACAGTAGACGTCCTCACTCCTCATGATTACCGCGCATTGCCATCCACCGGAGCAAAACAAAAAGGGCGGGACCTGCTGCGCTTGCAGGCCCCGCACCGATTGACACCCGACGGGACACAGCCGGGCGAGACGGATCCGTGCCACCGTCCCGCCTGGCCGCGATGTTCAACTACAGCTCGTTGGCCGCGTGATACGCCGTACGAATGGCGCTCGCAATGTCGGCGGTGCGCTCACCCGAGCAGTCGCCCACGCAGGTCACGGGCACCGTCACGCCATCCAGGTCAAACGCGTTGGCCTTGGAGCCCACGGCCATCACCACGTAATCGCAGGCGATCTTCACCGGCTCCTCGGCGCCGTCCTCGGTGGTGCGAACAGCCTCCACGCCCTCGTCGGTAATGGCGGTCAGGCGGGTCTTCACGTGCTGCTCCACGTTGTGCTCGGCAAAGTCGCTCATAATCAGCGGCAGAATGGTCTCGGACTCGCCCGCGGCAATCTTGTCGAGCATCTCCACGATCGCCACCTCGCAGCCGTGCTGCAGCAGGTACTCGGCAGTCTCGGTGCCCACCAGGCCGCCGCCAATGACGGCGACGCGGCCCGTAAGCTCCACCTTGCCGGCCAGCACGTCCCAGCTCGAGACGACCTTCTCCGAGTCGGCACCCGGAACGGGGATGACCACGTCGTGCGCGCCCACGGCCACAATCGCGGCGTCGGCGGCGTTGAGGTCCTCAGCGGTAGCGGCATGGTTGAGCTCAACCTTCACGCCCAGGCCAGGCAGAATCTTCTCGTAGTACTCGACCGAGCGCATGATCTCGTCCTTGCGCGGAGGCGCGGCCGCCAGCACAATCTGGCCGCCCAGATGATCGCTCGCCTCGTAGATGGTCACGTCGTAGCCGCGCTTGGCCGCCACGCACGCGGCTTCCAGGCCGGCGATGCCGCCGCCCACCACGGCGATCTTCTTGTCGCCCTCGCCCGGCTTGATGGCGATGGTCGCCTCGTCACCGTTCTCGGCATTGAGCACGCACGAGATGTACTTGCGGTTTTGAATCGCGTCGACGCAGCCCTTGTTGCAGTTGAGGCACTCGCGGATGGGCTCACCCGTGGCGGCCTTCAGCGCAATGTCGGGGTCGCACATGAGCGATCGGCCATAGGCGATGATGTCAGCCGAGCCATCCTCCAGGATCTTCTCGCCGGCCTCGACCGAGACAACGCGGCCGACGGTGGCCACCGGCACGGAGACCAGAGCCTTGACGCGCTCGGCCACGGGCAGCGTCCAGTTGTAGGGCATGGCGCCCATGGGCGGAATGGTGTCGCCCATGTTGCCGGTGTGGTTGGCCTGTGCAACCTGGATCATGTCGATGCCCGCGCCCTCGAGCAGCTTGGCAAACTCGCAGGCCTCGTCGGGCTGCAGGCCGCCCTTGCCGCGCGGCGTGCCGTCGGGGTTCTCCATGATCACGGGGAGCTTGTACTCCACCATCAGCTGCGGCGCGGCCTCCTTAATGGCGGCGACGACCTCCAGCGCATAGCGAACGCGGTTCTCGAACGAGCCACCGTACTCGTCGGTGCGCTGGTTGAGGATGGCCGAGCACAGCGAACCCACCAGGCGGTCGCCGTGGACCTCGATGGCGTCGATGCCGGCCTGCTGCGCGCGGGCGGCCGAGGCAGCGATGGCCTCCTTGATCTGGGTGAGCTGCTCTACGCTCGCCTCGTTCACAAAGTGCTGCATGTCGTGGTGCAGCTTGGCGTATGCCTGATTGCGGATCTCGTTGGACTCGGCCATCTTGGCGGCAAAGGTCTCCTCGTCGCCGGCGGCCTTGGCCTCCTGCGCGGCCTTGGCAGCGGCCATGGAGCCCATGACCATGCGGCCGACACCGGGCACGTCGTACTCGGGGTGGAACAGCTGCAGCGCAACCTTGGCACCGTGCTTGTGGACGGCATCGGCCAGAGCCTTAAACGTGGGGATCTGGGCGTCGGTTGCCAGCTTGGGCGTGGGGCTCGCGGTCATGACGGGAGCGACGTCGCCGATGACGATGTAGCTCACGCCGCCACGGGCCAGGCGCTCGTAAAAAGCCAGGCTGCGCTCGCCGATGGAACCGTCGCGCTCCTCGTAGCCGGTGGTAAGCGGCGGGAACATAATGCGGTTCTTGAGCTCAAGGGGGCCAACCGTAATGGGCTGGAGCAACTTGGATGCAGGTGCGGTCATGGACATTCCTCTCTTGTAGGCGCGGCGGCGATGTTGCCGCGTAGTTGTCTAGAGGATATGGCATGGGAATACAACAGCGCAACGGAAATCGGCGGACAGCAGGTAGCGGCAGGTGGATGGGGCAGGGCGGCCCGTCGGTTTGTCTCAATCTGTAACAGTTACGCGGCAAAACTGGGTCTTACTGTTACAGATCGAGACAAACCAAACCCGCCTGCTAGAAAATCTCAATCTATAACAACAACTCGGCAAAATCCGTCCCTCGTGTTACAGATTTAGACAAACACGACCCAGCCCACCGGTATATCTCGATCTGTAACACCTAGCCGCCCAAATCGGGTCTAGATGTTACAGATCGAGATTTTGTTTGAGAGGCCGAGAATTGGACCGAAAACACGGTCCCGAAATAACAAAAAAGCTCGCCGGCTAGGCCGACGAGCTGCAAGTTCTTGGTCGCGGGGGCAGGATTTGAACCTACGACCTCCGGGTTATGAGCCCGGCGAGCTACCAGACTGCTCCACCCCGCAATGTCTGGGCGCCTCATGTGCGCAAGAGAGAATATTACGCGGGAGTTCGGTAAACGGCAAGGAAAATCTCGTAGAGCATAATTCCTTCATATTTAAACCCCTCAGCCCCTATCACCGTAAACGAATCGCAGCCGAGCGCCGTCGACGGCACGTATACAATGGTGCGCGTCCTTTTATGCCGACACTGGGAGTAGACATGCTGCTCGCTATCGATATGGGAAATACGCAGACGGCCATGGGCCTGTTTGACGGAGACGAGCTGGTGCAGTCGTGGCGCATGCCCACCGACCGCTCCTATACCGCCGACGAGATCCACGTGCGCCTGATGGGCTTCTTTAAGATGTACGACCTCTCGCTCGGCGCGGTCGACGCGATCGCCTTTGCCGGCGTGGTGCCGCAGCTCTCGCGCGAATGGCACGCTGTGGCCGACCGCATTGCCGCAGACGCCATCGTCATCGGGCCGCAGACGGCCGCCGTGACCAAGCTGCGTGCGGCGCGACCCCAGGCCGTGGGCGCCGACCGCGTAGCTAACGCCGTCGCAGCCGAAGCTTTCTACGGCGCGCCAGCGATCGTGGTGGACTTTGGTACCGCGACCAATATCGACGTCATCGATGAGGACGGCTATTACATTGGCGGAGCGATCGCGCCGGGCATCCGCATCTCCATGGACGCGCTAGCTGCCCGCGCTGCCAAGCTCGCCAGCGTTCCGCTCGAGGCGCCCGAGCACGCCATCGGCCGTGACACCGAGGAATGCATCAAGGTCGGTGCCGTGATGGGCGCCGCCGCCATGGCCGAAGGCCTGGTCGCGCGCATGAAGCGCGAGCTGGGCCGCGACGATGCCACCGTTATCGCCACAGGCGGTCTCGCCGGCATCGTCGCCGATTCGACCGATGCCTTCGACGTGGTCGACGGACAGCTCACCATCAAGGGTATCTGCGAAATCTACCGCCGCATGCAGGAGCTGGGATAGGACAGGGGCTTAAGTCGAGCACGCCCGATGCCACAGTCCCCGCAAATGCTCGCCAAGCCTATTCCTCAAAATCGAAAAATTTTCAGTTTTGAGGAATAGGTCCGAGGTGCTACCCCGCAGTCACGCAAAGCCCTCCCCGGCACAGGCCGAAGAGGGCTTCGTTGTCATCGTTATCTTTGAGCGCGGGTGCCTCGCGTTACAGTCCGCGAATTCGTACGGCCTCGGGCGGAAACTCCTGCTCGCCGGCATCGGTCTTAATGGTCGCGCGGCCCCAGATGTCCAGGCCTGCAAACACACCGACCGCAAGCGGCAGGCCGTTGGGCGACACCGCCGCAACTTGGCGGCCCAGCAGCGGCACCATGTCGAAGTACTCGCCCAGCACGGGAGCCAGCGGCCCTGCGGCGCCTTGCGGCGTGTTGGCAACAACCGCCCAGGCGTCCACGCGGGCCAGCACGGCGGCGGCCAGCGCCTCGACCAGCGCTTCGTCAGCCACGTCCACACCAAGCTCGCTCAACGCCGAACGCTCAATATCCACCGTCACGGCACCGAACATGCCCGCAGCACCGGCACCGCCGTTCACGGCAACACGCGCGAGCGACGTCTCAAACGCAGGCGTTCCGCACACGATATCGCTCGGCCACTGGATACCCACCTTACCGGCAAGGCCCAACCCCGGCGTCGAAGCCATGCCCACGAGCGCGTCCATCATACCCATCGCGGCCACAAACGGCAGGCCATGGAAGGCGTGCATATTCACATCCGGACGCACGACCAGCGAAAACGCCAGCGAAGCGTTGCCCGCGCTCCATGCGCACCAGCCCGCGGACACGCCCTCGCGGCCCGCGTCACGTGCCGCGTCGAGCTCGGTGCCGGCGGCAACAGCATTCATCTCGATCATCTACATACGCCCCAATTCGCCCACGATATGACCCACGCGGTCCTCGGGCTCCTTGACCTCGACACCGTTGTAGCGGAAGAACCGCGCCGGGTCGTGCATCAGGTCCTCGAGCGGCACCAGCACAAAGTCGCGCTCGCCAATGAGAGGATGCGGCAGGCGCAGCTTTTTGCCGCCGTGGGTCTCGCCGTCCATCCACAGCAGGTCCAGGTCGATGGTGCGCGGACCGTTGGCCTTGGCCTTTTTGGAGCGGTCGCGCCCAAGCTCGGCCTCGATCTTCATGAGCTCATCGAGCAGCACCAGCGGCGCCAGCTCGGTCTTGATCTCGATGACGGCGTTGGCAAACGCGTCCTGGCGCGTCTCGTAGGCCGGCTCGCTCTCGTAAATCTTGGAGGAGTTGGACACGCAGGTGAGTGGAATCTCGGCGATCATCTCGCGTGCGGCGCGGATGTTGTCGCAGCGATGCCCCAGGTTGGAGCCCACGGCCACAAACGCGCGGCGCGGCTGCGGCTTGGCAACCGCCCAGTAGCCGTTCAGGAACTGCGCAAAACCCGCGGCGTCGTGCACGCGCACGATGTTGGCACCGGCCTGGATGGCGCCCAGGCACACGCCAAACGTAGCGGCATCGCGCTCGGCGGCCTCGGTCACGCCCGAGACGGCGCCCACAAAGCGCTTGCGCGACACGGCGCACACGAGCGGATAGCCCAGTGACGCCATCTTGGCAGTCTCGCGCTGGATGACGATGTCCTCGTTAGCCGACTTACCAAAGCCCGGGCCAGGATCAATGCAGATGCGGTCGCGCGACACGCCGGCATGGATGAGTGTGCGGGCCTGGTCGGACAGAAAGCCCATGACGCGGCGCATGATGGGCGCCGAATCGGGCAGGGTGAAGCGGCGGAGCTGCGAGGTGGGCACGTAGGCTTCCTCGCGGCGGGCGCTGCGGCGCATCATGGCGGCCAGGCGGTCATTGGACTCCGATGCGGCCTCGGTGGCTGCGGGCGTGGCCTCGGGCGCGGGCGCGACGGTCTCGGCGGCAGCAGCCCGCTCGGCGGCGGGCGTCTCCTGCTCGCTTGCAGGCTCGAACGTGGGCTCCGGTTCGCCAAACGGCAACGAGGGCTGCACCACGCCGCCCGGAAGCTTGGCCTCCGGCTTAGGCTCGCCCAGCAACTTGCCGCGACGGCGGCGAGCCGGCTTCTCGGCCTCACGCGCGGCCTCGGCAGCCGCCTCGCGCGCCTTCTCGGCAACAAACGCCGCTGCCGAGGTATCGAGCTGCACCGTTGCGTGCGTGCGTGCGGTCGCGGCGACCTCGCCGGCGTGCATTACGATGACGCCGCAGGTGCTCGTCTTAACAAACTCGACCATCTTGGGATCGGTGAAGCCGGTCACGTCGTTGACGATCGAGGCGCCGCAGCGCACGGCCGCCTTGGCAACCGCCACGTGGCGCGTGTCGATCGAGACGATGGCACCCTCTTTGGCCAGCGCGCGCACCACGGGCAGCACGCGGCGAGCCTCCTCGTCGGGGTTGACCGGAGTAAAGCCGGGACGCGTGGACTCACCGCCCACGTCGATGATGTCGGCGCCGGCGTCGAGCATCGCCAGGCCGTACTCGATGGCGGCATCCGGGTCGAAGTGCTCCCCGCCATCGCTAAACGAATCGGGCGTCACGTTGAGGACGCCCATGATGCGCGGACGGTCAAAGCTGAGCTCGTACTTTCCGCACCGCCATGTCTTGCTGTCGTTCGCCATGAACATCCTCCTAAAATGCCCACGCCGCCGAGCTTGGGGAGCTGGCGGCGGGGTCGCTTTGCACTCAGTCTTTCTATTGTATCCGCGCACGCGGGCTAGAACGCAAACGCGGCCGCGATGTCGCAAGAAATCAGCAGGTCGGCATTTGCATCCTGATCGGTAGGAGCAAGATTGCAAATAGCCAGCGTATCGCCGGTAAAGTATCGCGTAAGGCCTGCCGCCGGATACACCACGAGCGAGGTCCCGCCCACAATGAGGGCATCGGCCGCGGCGATGGCGGCAACGGCACCGGTCAACACATGCTCGTCGAGCGGCTCTTCGTAGAGCACTACATCGGGCTTGATGCGGCCACCGCACGCGGGGCACGCAGGCACGCCCGCGGCATCCTCGTGCTCGCGCGAGCAAATCCACTCGGCGCTATAGACCGCGCCGCACGACTGGCAAATGTTGCGATGGACCGATCCGTGCAGCTCAAACACTCGCTGTGAGCCGGCCATCTGATGCAGGCCGTCGATATTTTGCGTCACCACGGCATCAAGCTTACCGGCGCGCTCCAGCTCGGCCAGCTTGGTGTGGCAGCGGTTGGGTTTAGCGTTAAGCGCGATCATCTTGGTGCGGTAAAAGTCGAAGAACTCCGCCGGATGCGCCTCGTAAAAGCTATGCGACAGCATGGTCTCGGGCGGATAGGCAAACTGCTGGTGATACAGGCCGTCCACGCTGCGGAAATCGGGAATGCCACTTGCCGTAGAAACACCAGCGCCGCCAAAGAAGACCACGCGCTTGTGGGTGTCAAACAGATCCGCCAGCGCGGCGGAGGCCTGCCTGGGGTCCGATATTGCCTGCGTCATATGAGTCCTCCGTCCTTGTTAGTCGGGCAGCGTTGAGCGACGTCCCAGCATGCGGCCTTTAAGTCAGCATGCGCGGATCCCACCCCGCCCCTGTTGCGCTAATCTTAAGCCTGCCAACCCCGTCGAAAGGACACCATGCCTCAGACTTACACCTTTGCCTCGTGGAACGTTAACGGCCTGCGCGCCGTGCTCAAAAAGGACCCGAGCTTTATCCAGATCGCGCAAGAACTCGACGTCGATATCCTGGCGTTGCAAGAGACCAAGCTGCAAGAAGGCCAGGTTGATATTGACCTGCCCGGCTATCGCCAAACCTGGAGCTACGCCGAGCGTAAAGGCTATTCGGGCACTGCGGTCTTTAGCCGCCAGGAACCGCTGCGCGTGCTGCACGCTGACGCGCTGTTACCCTACGCCGGCGAGGGCGAGGCGGCCGAACTCGTCGCCCAAGCCGCGACCGAGGGCCGCGTCTGCGCGTTGGAGTTCGACAAGTTCTGGTTTGTGGATGTCTACACTCCCAACGCGCAAAACGAACTCGCCCGCATCGACGTGCGCATGGCCTGGGATGATGCCTATCGCGGCTTTTTGAGCGCGCTTGAGCGCGAGAGTGGCAAACCCGTCGTGACCTGCGGCGACTTTAACGTGGCGCACGAGGAGATCGACCTTAAGAACCCCAAGTCCAACCGCGGCAACGCCGGCTTTTCGGACGAAGAACGCGGTAAGTTTACCGAGCTGCTCAACGCCGGCTTTACCGATACCTGGCGCGCGGCAAACCCCGACGTCGAGGGCGTCTACAGCTGGTGGAGCTATCGCTTTAATGCCCGCAAGAACAACGCCGGCTGGCGCATCGATTACTTTCTGGTAAGCGATTCGATCGCCGCCAACGTTCGCGACACCGGCATCCGCGGCGACATCTTTGGCAGCGACCACTGCCCCGTCACCCTCACGCTAGAGCTCTAGCCCCAAGTAATTCCTTTAGGGGACAGAGGAAAACAGATCATGTGACCCCTCTCCCCCTATAAGGTGCGGTGGAATAGTTCCTGTTTGGGCAGCAAATAGCCAAAAACGAGAACCATTCCACCGCAAGTTCGTGAGGGAACGCGAAATGCCTTACAGCCCGTATTTCACGACGACACGGTTAATGCGACGGCACCAAGGCTTGTACAAGGCAGCCAAGAACACGCAGGTCGCGAGGCCGTGTGTGATATCGAACGGCACTGCCGTGGCAAGACGTGCCATGGCACCCGCCCACGTGAGCGGTTGAACAAAACCGATAATGTCGTAGGCGTTGATCACAACGCCGTACAGCAAACCCGAAGCAAAGCCGTAGGTCAGCAGCGCCGGCATACGCACGGTGCCATCGGCGCGATCAAAAGCGCCGGCATGCGCCAGCGCACCGCCAACGTATCCCACGAGCCCCCAGGCATACATCTGCCACGGCGTCCACATGCCCTGCCCAAAAAAGAAATTGCTGGTCAGCGCCGCCAACGCACCGACCATAAAACCATTGCGGCGACCAAGCGTCGCCCCCGCGATAATGGCGATGGCACTCACGGGTTTAAAGTCGGGAATGGGGCCAAACAAGATGCGCCCCGCCGCGGCCAATGCTGCCAGAACCAGCGTGGGCATAATCTGGCGCAAACCCGGACGAGATGCCTCGTAACCCGCAAAGAACAGCGCGAGCACCAGCGCCACCACAACCAGCATGGCCAATGCTGCCTGCTCAACACCCGACAGCAACGCGGCAGCCATCACCGCCGGCACCGCCAACAACAGCGGGACCTCCAGTTTTGCAAGCAAGCGCGCGACGCGATAATCCGTCATCCCATCACGCCCTATAAAACACGTTATCGGCAAAGAAGTCGGCCGGCGGCTCCATGCAGGCAATCTCGCCGTCAAACATCATGACGACGTCGTCGGCTACCTGCTCGGCAAAGTCCAAATCGTGCGTAGCCATGATGACGGTGCCGCCAGCCTTCGCATGGTCACGCAGGGCGCGGGCGATGATGCGGCGGCTGAACAGGTCTAGACCCTTGGTGGGCTCATCGAGCAATAGCAGTTCGGGGCCGATTAGCAGCAGTTTTGCCAATGCAAGCAGTTGACGCTGCCCGCCCGAAAGATCGTACGGATGGCGTCCATCCAGACCCGACAACCCCAAGCTCGCCGCACGCTCCCGCGCCAAGTTCTCGTCATATCCGCAGGTCGAGGCCCATTCCATCAGCTCATCGCGAACCGTCTCGGCAACCAGCAATGCTTTGGGATTCTGAGGCAGCAGCGCCGCCGAGGCCGCTCCGCGCACCATGCGGCCGCGCTGCAGCTTGGCGGTCTTCGCCAGCACCGAGAGCATCGTCGACTTGCCGCAGCCGTTACCGCCAACAACCGCATGCACCGCACCGGCCGAAAACGACGCATCGAGCCCACGCAACACCCAGCCGGACGCTCGATCGTAGCGAAACCAGCCTTCCGACAGGGTGGTAGCCGACCCGCCGTGCATTTTTTGGAGTATTCTGCTTCCATCCGTGCGCGAGAAGGCTTCCGAGCCGTTCTCGAGCGACGTTTGCGCCACAAATTCGGACGATTTGTCCAATTCCGAACTTTTTTTCGCGCTCGATACGTCCCCGGGCGGCTCCAGAGAACCCAAATTGTCCTCACGCCTGCTGAATACTCCGTTTTTTGCACATCGGATGGCACCCCACCCCAACATGTCATCGGAAAACAGCGATTCTCGGCGTCCCAAAGAAGACATATCCGCCACCTCGCGCACGCGACCGCCCTCAATCCGGTACGTACACGTCGCATACTCGAGCATCGGCCGCGGCTGATGCGTCGCCACAACAACCGTGCAGCCCAGCTCGCGATTCACACGAAACAGCGCGTGCAGGAAATTCTTCTCCGCAACCGGATCAAGCTGAGACGTGGGCTCGTCGAGCAGCAGCACGCGCGGGCGCAACGCCAGAACGGCCGCCAACGACAGCAACTGTTTGCGACCACCCGAAAGCGTGTCAGTATCGCGGTGAAGCCAATCTTCCAGCCCAAAGAAATAGCTGGTCTCAGCTACGCGACGGCGCATCTCATCACGTGCTAGCCCCAAGTTTTCCAGGCCAAACGCCATCTCGTGCCACACGGTTTCGCACACGATCTGGTTCTCGGGATCCTGGAACACATAGCCCACGCGCTCCGCCGATGCCCGCACATCCATGTCGGCGACGGGCTCGCCCAGCACGCGCAGCTCGCCGGAGCGCGTACCCGCCGGCGCGATCTCGGGCTTGAGCAGCGACAGCAGCGTCGACTTGCCCGAACCGGTACCGCCAACAAGCAGTGCAAACGCACCTTGGGAAACACGCCAATCAAGCCCCTCGAGCACCGGTGCCTCGGCCCCGGGATAGGCAAAACTAAGGCCTCGCACCTCAATCGCCGGCGCGGCCGAGCCATATGCCACACCCGCCGCCGAGCTCCTATCCAACCGAGCCATCAGCCAAACCTCTTCTCATCAATCGCGTGCGACGCGCAAGGCAGCATCATCCAGGCAGCGTACACGACATAGCCCAGCCACGGCGCCGGCACCGATAGTTGCAGGTAAAACGAATACTGCATCGTCGCAGTCCACGCCACTGCCGTCGTGGCCATGCCAAACAGCGCAAGTCCAACCAGCGCGGCAACATCGCCGCGCCCCAGCCGATACCGCGCATACGTCGTTCGACGCGTCGCGGCGCCCCACCCACGGGAGCGCATGGCGTCCGCGCGCTCCAGCGAATCTTCCATGCCCCAGCCCATCAACACGCTCGACGCCCGCAGGCGCGATCGCACGGGATCGGTGGGCGCGCGGCCCGGCACATCAATCGCATCCTGCACCGCCAGCACCGTACGACCGCGGCGTAAAAACTGCGGGATAAGCCTCATGCACATCGAGATCATGAGCGCAATCACCGGTGCGGCATTGCCCAGCAGCGCGAGCACCTTGTCGTATTCGAGCATCGACGCCGCGGCCTCAAACCACAGCACGCTCGCCACAAACAGCCCGCCCATGCACAGGCCGTATACCATGCTTTCCAGATACACCGCGCGCATGCCAATACGGAACAGCTCCGTCGAGCCCGAGGCGCTAAACAGCGGATTGACCAGCGCGATAATCAAAATCACCGGCAGCTGCCAGCGGAGTGCGCCCAGCGTGCGGGCAGCCCCGCGCGTCGCAAATCCATACGCCAGCCCGCCCGCAAGTGACAGCGCAATCAGCACCGGCTGCATCGAGAACATGGTGAGCCCCAGCGTCAGCACCATGTAGAGGGCCGGCACAGCCGGATGCGACATCGAGAATGCCGCGACGGGCTCGCCGCCAAACTCCTCTTGTATGTTGTCCACGGGCACCCCCGTCCCCTCGCTCAAACGACAGCTCCGCAGCACCGCCAACGCCGCACGCAAGCAGCGCAAACGCCACGCCGGCGGCACCGACATCGGCCGCCATGAGCCAATCGCTACGCGCTCAACATATGCCTGCGGTATCATATTGCGCCGTGTATCGTTTCCAAACACACGTCTCTATAACGTAACAGGAGATCACATGGACGCAACCGCAATTATCCTCGCTGCCGGCGAGGGCACCCGCATGAAGTCGAACCACTGCAAGGTTTCGCACAAGATCCTGGGCAAGCCCATGGTCCAGTGGATCGTCGACGCCACCATCAAGGCCGGCTGCAGCCGCGTCGTGGTCGTCATCGGCAGCCACGCCGACGAGATGCGCGCCCTCATCGACGGCGCCTATGCCAACAGCGCCACCAAGGTCGAGTGCGTTGAGCAGACCGAGCGCCTGGGCACCGGTCACGCCGTGAAGGTCGCGCTCGAGGCCTGCGGCATCACGCAAGGCCCCGTCGTCGTGCTCAACGGCGACCTGCCGCTCATCACCGCCGACACCGTCGCCAAGTTCGCGCAGACCGTCGCCACCGGCGAGCTCGCCTGCACCGTCATGACCATGACCCCGCCCGACCCCTTCGGCTACGGCCGCATCAAGCTGGGTGCCGACGGCCAGATCGAACGCATCATCGAGCAGAAGGACTGCACACCCGAGCAGGCCGCCACGCTGCTCGAGTGCAACGCCGGCTGCTACGCCTTCGACGGCGCGCAGCTCGCCGCGCACATTGACGAGATCGGCAACGACAACGCGCAGTCCGAGTACTATCTGCCCGACATGCTCGAGATCCTCAAGGGCCACGGCCAGGCAGTCTCCATCTTCCACTGCGATGACTACCGCGACGGCCTGGGCGTCAACAGCCGCATCCAGCTCGCGCAGCTCACCGCCATCGCGCGCGACCGCATCAACGAGCACTGGATGGCCGAGGGCGTTACCTTCATCGACCCCACGCAGGCCTGGATCGGCCCCGACGCCACCATCGGCCGCGACACCGTCGTGTGGCCGCAGACGCACCTGATCGGCCACGTCACCGTGGGCGAGGAGTGCCAGCTCGGCCCCAACAGCCGTCTCACCGACACCACCGTCGGCAGCGGCTGCATCATCGATGAGACCATCGCCATCGAGGCCGTCATCGAGAACGGCGTCGACTGCGGCCCGCGCGCCTACCTGCGCCCGGGTACCCACATGCTCGACGGCTCCAAGGCCGGCACGCACGTGGAGATCAAGAAGTCCACGATCGGCGAGGGCTCCAAGGTGCCGCACCTGTCCTACATCGGCGACACGACCATGGGCTCCGGCGTCAACGTGGGCGCCGGCTCCATCACCTGCAACTACGACGGCGTACACAAGCACAAAACCGTCATCGGCAAGGATGCCTTCATCGGTTCCGATACCATGATGGTCGCGCCCGCCCAGATTGGCGACGGCGCGCTCGTGGCCGCCGGCTCCGTCATCACTGAGCCGGTCCCGGCAGACGCACTCGGTCTGGGCCGCGCCCGTCAGGTAAATATTGAGGGCTGGGCCGCCGATTATCGCCGCCGCCTGCACGAGGACGACGAGGTATAACGTTTTACCAAGCATCTAAGGAGCCGCTTCCGTGGGGACGGCTCCTTTTTCTATGCTGACCTGCGCGGCCGGATGAGTGGTCGGTTCGTGTCCGTTGACGGTAAAGACGTTATCAAGACTCGATAAACCCCGTCGCGCGGTTACAATGCAAAAAGGCATCTATATGGCATTCGATATATAAAGGAGAAGGGTAATGCCGATTAATGATCCCGAGAAGTCGGAGAATATGCGCAAGTCCATCCGCGTGTATTCCGGTTCCTCCAACCGTCCCCTCGCTCAGAAGATTGCTGAGTACCTTGGGGTCGAGCTTTCGGGCCTTACGCTAAAGCAGTTCGCCAATGGTGAGATTTACGCCCGCTACGACGAGACCGTCCGCGGCGCCGACGTCTTCCTGATTCAGTCCGTGGCCGGCGGCAACGTCAACGACATGCTCATGGAGCTGCTCATCGCCACCGACGCTGCCAAGCGCGCATCCGCCCGCTCCATCACCGCCGTTATCACCCACTACGGCTATGCCCGCCAGGACCGCAAGGCCGGCCCGCGCGAGCCCATCACCGCCCGCCTCGTCGCCAACCTGCTCGAGCGCGCCGGCGTCAATCGCATCATCACCCTCGACCTGCACCAGGGCCAGATCCAGGGCTTCTTTGATATCCCGGTTAACCACCTGTCCGCGCTGCCGCTGTTTGGCCAGTACTACAACGACATGCACTTCGACACCGACAACCTGGTTGTCGTCTCCCCCGACGTGGGTCGCGCCAAGGCCGCCAAGAAGCTGTCCGACATGCTCGGCTGCGACCTGGCCATCGCCCACAAGGGCCGTCCGCGCCACAACGCCGCCGAGGTCATGGGCATCATCGGTGACATCAAGGGCAAGACCTGCATCATCAACGACGACATGATCGACACCGCTGGCACCCTGTGCGCCAACGTCAAGGAGCTCAAGGCTATGGGCGCTGGCGACATCTACGTCTGCGCCACCCACGGCATCTTCTCCGGTCCGGCCATCGAGCGTCTGAACGACGCCCCGATCGTCGAGTGCCTCGTCACCGACGCCATTCCTGTCGAGGTCGGCGGCAAGATCAAGACCATCTCGGTCGCCGAGGAGTTCGCTCAGGCCATCTCCGCCGTTTACCACGAGGAGCCCGTCTCCACGCTCGTCGGCGGCGACTTCGCGCTGTAGTCGCATCGTCCTTGTAACCCGGCGCATCGCCGTCGGAACAGAAGAAACCCCCGCGCTCCCCCTTGCTTCGCAAAGGTCGCGCGGGGGTTTCTTCTGTTCCGACGGCTCGCTCTGCCGCGGCCGCGCTTTTGTCTGGTGGGATTTCGCTGAAGCAAAGCCTCGCCTTCGGCGGGCGTGGTAGCCTTTGTCGTTGATTGAACTATTTGTGTAACGGAAGGACAAATATGGCAGCTGCACAGCCGCTTAAGATTCGCATGGTTGCCGGGCTTGGCAACCCGGGCGAGGAATATGCCGAGACCCGCCACAACGCCGGCTTTAAGGCGATCGACGAGCTGGCCCGTCAGGCCGGCGTCACGTACTGGAAAAACCAAGCCGGCGCCGAGGTCGCGCTCATCAACATCAACGATCCCGAGGAAGAGGGCGGTAAGCGCCAGATTGTGCTGGTCAAGCCGCAGTCGTACATGAACACCTCGGGCGGGCCCATCTCCAAGCTCTGCCGCGAGTACAAGATCAAGACCGAGGAGCTGCTCGTCATCCACGACGAGCTCGACATTCCCGCCGGTGACGTACGCGTCAAGGTGGGCGGAGGCCATGCCGGTCACAACGGCCTGCGCTCCATCATCGACAAGATGGGCAGCCGCGACTTCAGCCGCATCCGCACCGGCATCGGCAACCCTCCCGGCAAGATGGCCGTCGCCGACTACGTTCTTAAGCAGCTGCGCGCCCGCGAGGCCGAGGATTTCCAGGACACCTGCGCCCGCGCCGCAGATGCCGCCGGTCTGGCCATCGTCCACGGCGTAATCTACGCCCGCGATCACGTAAACGGCGCCGCTTCCGCCAACGGCAAGCACTAGAACCTACTATTTAGGGACAGGTTTATTTTGGCAGGTTCTGTATACGGAAACACCGCAGCGGCCGCACCGCAATAAACCCTGTGCCGCCATACATATGCAGCGCTCCAATGGGGGCCGGTCTCACCGATGTGCGAGGCCGGCCCCATTTGCCGTTTTACCTGATAAAACCGACCAAAATAAACCTCTCCCCCTTTGGAAGGCCAAAGTGGATAAACCCTGCTCCCAACCGCCGAAGACACACGTAAGTGACATGTCCATGAGGGTATAATTTGCACCGTATGTCTGCACAACGCCTGTGCGCGTACGGTTTTATTCGGGCTACCGTCCATTTCCGTGGAGGCACGGTTCGGCGGCCCTAACAAGAGAGGGGTTCTATGTATAAGATCCTGGAGAAGACGCAGTTCTCGGAGAAGGTGTTCAAGTTCCGCATCGAGGCGCCTGCAATCGCCAAGCATGCGCACGCTGGACAGTTCCTCATGGTTCGCGCCAACGAGACGGGCGAGCGTGTCCCGTTTACCCTGGCCGGCTGGAACGGTGACGAGGGCTGGGTCGAGTTCATCTTCATGGTGATCGGCAAGACCACCGAAATGCTTTCCACCTACGAGGCCGGCGAGTCGCTGCGCGACGTCGTGGGCCCGCTGGGCGTTCCCACCGAGATGGCCGAGGGCCCCTGCGCCGTCATTGGCGGCGGCGTTGGCCTGGCAATTGCCTTCCCGGTCGCCAAGCACCTGGTCGAGACCGGCCACGAGGTGCACGCCATCATGGGCGCCCGCACCAAGGACCTCCTGCTCATGGAGGACCAGTTCCGCGAGCTCCTCGACGAGGACCACATCCACATCACTACCGACGACGGTTCCTACGGCGAGCAGGGCGTTGTAACCGCTCCGCTGGAGCGCCTGCTGCAGGACAAGGCCGTGAGCCAGGTCTTCTGCGTCGGCCCCGTTCCGATGATGAAGTTCTCGACCCTCACCGCCCAGAAGTACGACACCCCCATCACCGCGTCGCTCAACCCCATCATGGTTGACGGCACCGGTATGTGCGGCTGCTGCCGCGTCGAGGTGGGCGGCGTGACCAAGTTCGCTTGCGTCGACGGCCCCGACTTCGATGCCACCCTGGTCGACTGGGATGACCTTCGTGCCCGCCAGGCCGCTTACCGTTCCGAAGAGGGCGAGTCCCTCAAGGCCTATGAGGAAAAGAGCTGCGCATGCCACTAGTTAACGGTCGTTTCGTTGCCGATATGAAGTCGCCCCGTACCCCCGATAACGAGGAGCCGGCTGCCGAGCGCGCCTGCGACTTCCGCCCCGTCGACAAGGGCTTCACCGAGGAGATGGCGCTGGCCGAGGCCGAGCGCTGCCTCAACTGCAAGAAGCCGTTCTGTGTTGAGGGCTGCCCCGTCAACATCAACATCCCCCGCTTTATCGAGCAGATCCGCGAGAAGGACTTCGGCGGCGCTCTCGATACCATCCGCGAGGACTCCATGCTTCCCGCCATCTGCGGCCGTGTCTGCCCGCAGGAGAACCAGTGCGAGGGCAAGTGCATCCGTGGTAAGAAATCCGAGCCCGTGGCCATCGGCCAGCTCGAGCGCTTCCTGGGTGACCGCCCCGAGCTCGCCTCCACGCCCAAGATGGCCCCCAAGAACGGCAAGAAGGTCGCCGTCGTCGGCTCTGGCCCGTCCGGCATCACCTGCGCCGGCGAGCTCGCCCGCAACGGCTTTGACGTCACCGTCTTTGAGGCCTTCTTCACCGGCGGCGGCGTGCTGGTCTACGGCATCCCCGAGTTCCGTCTGCCCAAGGCAGTCGTCAAGCGCGAGATCGACGGCCTGGAGGACATGGGCGTCAAGTTTGAGTACAACTCCGTCGTGGGCAACATGGCCACGGCCGAGGAGCTGTTCGAGCAGGGCTTCGACGCCATCTACGTGGCGACCGGCGCTGGCCTGCCCAAGTTCCTCAACGTCCCCGGCGAGAACCTGCCCAACGTCTTCTTCGCGAACGAGTACCTCACCCGCGTGAACCTGATGAAGGCCAACAAGTTCCCCGAGTACGACACCCCCACCAAGCACGGCAAGAACGTCGTCGTCTTTGGTGGCGGCAACGTGGCTATGGACGCCGTCCGTACCGCCAAGCGCCTGGGCGCCGAGCACGCCATCATCGCCTATCGTCGTACCGAGGACGAGATGCCCTGCCGTCGCGCCGAGCTGCACCATGCCAAGGCCGAGGGCGTCGAGGTTCTGCCGCTCGTTTCCCCGCTCGAGTTTGTCGCTGGCGAGGACGGCTCCGTGTGCGCCGTCAAGGTCCAGAAGATGGAGCTCGGCGAGCCCGACGAGTCCGGCCGTCGTCGCCCGGTGCCCATCGAGGGCGCCATCGAGGAGATTCCCTGCGACGTCGCAATCTCGGCTATCGGTACCAACGCCAACCCCTTCGCAAAGAAGATCGGCGGCAAGATGGAGCTCAACAAGTGGGGCTACATCATCGCCGACGAGGAGACCGGCCAGACCACCGATCCCCGCATCTGGGCCGGCGGCGACATCGTCACCGGTGCCGCTACGGTCATTCTGGCGATGGGCGCCGGCAAGAAGGCCGCCGCTTCCATCACCAAGAGCCTGCTGGGCGAGTAATCACCCTCAACGCTAGCCATCAAACGGCAAAGTCCCCGTCGAGCACACGCCCGGCGGGGACTTTTTCTATGCCGATCGCCCGACCACCACGATGGGGACAGGCACCTTTGTGGTGGTTTTGGTCAGCTAGCCTTCGAGCTGTGCCACCTTGTAGCGGTAGGCAGCGGCGATAACGTCTTTACAACCCTCGCGGCCCAGCTTGGCGCGGTTGACGACGATGTCCTTGCCGCTCGTCATCTTCCACTTACCGGCACTGTAGCGCTTATAGAACGCCTCGCGCGCCTTCTGCTGCTGTTTAACCAACTTGGCGCCCTTCTTTTTGTTGAGGCCGCGCTTTTTGCGCACGATCTCGACGCGGTCCTCAAAGGGAGCGGTCACCAACACGGCAATGTGGTTGGGGTTGTTACGCAACAGGTAATCGGACAGACGACCTTCGATAATGCAGCTCTCGGTCTCGCCCAGATCCAAAATCACCTGGCTCATCTTTTGGAACAACTTATCCGAGTACGAACGCGCATCGTAGCGGTCGGGCAGAAACGCCATGTTCTCCACGGCCAGACGCTCATCATAGGCGGCCATCTTATCGAGCGACTCGCCCGCGCGCAGCGACGCACGTACCAGCAGCTCGTTATCGTACAGCGGAATCCCCAACTCGTCGGCAAGCATGCGGCCAATCTCGTGGCCCTCGGCGCCAAAGTCGCGCGCGATGGTAATGACCACAGGATTCTTCTTATTCTCCAGATCGCTCATCGCGATTCCTTTCTCTATGTGACAAAGGGGCTGTCCCTTTGCCACATTCTACGCTGCCACCATTCGCCTCTGATATGCGCGGACCAGCAGCGAGATACCAAAGTTGAGTACAAAGTACATCGCAAACACCAGGCCGTAGAGCATAAGCACCTGCGACAGGTCGATCGCGTGGGCCATCACGACGTTTGCCGTGTACATGAGCTCGGCCACGTTAATGCCCGAAAGATACGAGCTGTCCTTGATGACGGTCGTGCACTGGCTAAACAGCGCCGGAATGATCGTCTTAAACGTCTGCGGCAGAATGATGTAGCGCATGGTGGCAAAGAAGCCAAAGCCCTGGCTCTGCGCTGCCTCAAACTGGCCGCGCGGAATCGAGTTGAGGCCGCCGCGCACAATCTCAGCCATAACAGCGCTGGTAAACAGCGTAAAGGCGATGGTCGAAATCACAATGTCCAAACCCTGCACCGTAAAGTAGATAAAAAGGATCCACAGCAGGTTCGGCGTGCAACGGAACAGCTCGATATAGGCACTCACCAAAATACGGAACGGGCGGGGCGCATAGCTTTTAACAAGCGCCAGCACCGTGCCAAAGATGAGCGAGAAAAAGATCGACAGCGCCGAGATCTCGATCGTCTTAACAAAGCCGCCCCAAATGTAGAGCAGGTTGGACGCGTTGAAGATTTCCATGCGCTAGGCCTCCTCTACGTTGTCGAGCCCCAGCTCGGCCAGGCTCACGCCGCGCGGACGCTCCTTGGAGCGGCGCTCGAGCCACTGCACCAGCATGGCGAGCGGAAAGCAGATGATGAAGTACATAAGGCAGCAGACGATGTATCCCTGCAGGTAACCGTACAGACTCACAAAGTTGTCGGAACGGTACATAAGGTCGCCGCCGGCCACAAGTGCCAGCACCGACGTGTTCTTGACCAGGTTGAGCGCCTGGTTACACAGCGGCGGCAGAATGATCTTGAACGTCTGGGGCAGCACGATGTACCAGTATGCCTGCGCACGGGTGAAGCCCTGGCTCTGGGCCGCCTCCATCTGACCGCGCGGAACCGCCTCGATACCAGTGCGGATGACCTCCGAGATGTAGGCCGCGTGATACAGACCCACACCCAAGAAGCCCAGCACGAACGGCGCGATGCGCACCGGCTGGTCGGCACCGGTTATGGCCTGCAAAAACTGCGGACCGGCCATGTACATAAAGAGCACCTGCACGGGCAACGGGGTGTTCTGGTAAAACTCCACGTACACGCGGCTTATGGCGCGCAGCACGCGCGAGCGAGTGGTAGAGAACACGCCCAGCAGCGTGCCCAGCACCAGCGACAACAGCAGGCCGGCAACGACCACCTGCAGTGTCACGCCAAAGCCCTCCCAGAAGGGCCCCATGTTTTGAAATGTCGTCGACCAACGGTCGGCGTCAAATAATCCTTCGAGCATTTGATTCCTTCCTTGGACGATGCGCCTATACAAGACCCCAGGTCTTGACCTCTTGGTCGAGCCAGCCGTCGGCTAGGCGGTTGCAAATCACCCGATCGACCACGGCCGAAAGGTCGCAGCCCTTCTTGGTCGCCACGCCGTAGCCCTGCTCGCCAAACTTGACCTCGGGCTGCAGCAGCTCAACGGTCTCGTTCATATAGCCGGCCAGCGTGGAGCGGTCCATGGCAAAGACGTCGATATTGCCGGCGTCGAGCGAACTCTTGATGATGGGGTAGCCGCTAAAGGCCCTAAACTCGGGCTTGCAGCTAAAGCCGTTGTCCTTGATCATCTGCTCGATCAGGCCCTGCGTGGTGGCACCCTGGCTTACGCCAATGACCTTGCCGTCCAGGTCCTCAATCGAGGTAAAGCCCGAACGCTTCTTGACCATGAGTCCCACGTAGTCGGTGCGGTACGGCGTCGAGAAATCCCAGCTCTTCTTGCGCTCGTCGGTGATGGTGTAGGTCGCCGCGACCACGTCAAGTTGGCCGTTATCGATCAGCGGGCCGCGCGTCTTGGGCGTTACGTCAGTAAACTCGACAAGCTCCTGGGCGCGGGCCTCCTTGTAGCTCACGCCAAAGACGGCAGCAGCGATCTGGTAGCACAAATCGACTTCCATGCCCTCAAAGCGGCCCTTGGCGGTGTCGTAATAGCCGTAGCCGGGAACGTCCTTCTTAACGCCGGCATTCAGATGGCCACGCGATTTGATGGCCGCAAGCTTGGACCCCTTGTCGGAGCCCTCGCCGCTGGTGGAGTTGCCGCAACCGGTAAGCGCGGTCGCCGTCAGCGCAAGCATGCTGGCGCCAGCCAGCTGCAAAAAGTGACGGCGCGACACGGCCTCCCTCGTCATATCCGTCATGTCCATCACCGCGCCTAGTGCAGAATCTTGGACAGGAACTCGCGACAGCGCGGGTTCTCGGGGTTATCGAAGAAGTGCTCGGGCGTGCCCTCCTCCAGAATGCGGCCGTCCTCCATAAAGATGACGCGGTCGGCCACCTGGCGCGCAAAGCCCATCTCATGCGTCACGCAGATCATGGTGATGTCCTCCTGCGCGAGCTCGATCATGACGTCCAGAACTTCCTGGACCATCTCGGGGTCGAGTGCCGAGGTCGGCTCGTCAAACAGGATGATGGGCTGCTTGGTGCACAGGGCACGGGCGATGGCGATGCGCTGCTGCTGACCGCCCGAGAGATTCTGCGGATACTCGCCGGCCTTATGCGCCATGCCGACACGCTTGAGCGCGGCGATAGCGATCTCGGTCGCCTCCTCCTTGCTCTTCTTTTGTAGCTTGATGGGCGCGAGCGTCAGGTTGCCCAGCACCGTCATGTTGGGATACAGGTTGAACTGCTGAAACACCATGGAGCTATACTTGCGAGCCATCTCCAGGTGGTTCTTTTTGGTGAGCGGCGTACCGTCGATGACGACCTCGCCCGACGTGGGCTCCTCCAGATAATCGACGCAACGGATGAGCGTCGACTTACCCGAACCGGAAGGCCCGATCATTACGAGCTTCTCGCCGCGCTTGACGGTGAGGTTGATATCTTTGAGCACATGCAGGTCGCCAAAGTACTTGTTGAGATGCTTGATCTCGATCATGTCTGCCATGAATGTCCCTTCCCTGCGTTTACACGAGTTGAACTATTGTACGGAAAGAACCACGTTTTCGCAGCCCACACTACATTCCCGTAAAGAACCCGCAACCTTCCACCTGCTCGTCGGCACCTAGTCATTGGGGACAGACTTAAATGAGTACCTGCTCATTGGGCACTCATTTAAGCCCGTCCCCAATGAGCGCCCGCGGGGGACGCCCTTCCTCCAACCGCCCTTGTTGAGCATAAGTCAGACACTATGACCCAATCCGAGGGCACTAAAAAGATAGGAGCCCCCGCTCGTGACCGCGGGTCGGGGCTGCGACAATGATGTCGAAGTGCCATAGGCGCAGCCGCGCCGCAACGAG
>CABUTO010000014.1 GCA_902494535.1 uncultured Collinsella sp. | reverse complement strand
TGCGGTAAGGGCTACCGCACGGGCCGATACTCAAAGCCCATTGTGGCACCCCGAGCCCGCGGAAAGAAGCTGCGCCGCGGGGGGAGGCGGCCCCCAATGGCTTTCTCATATCGTCTTTTTCATGCATTTGAATAGAGCGGTCGACTCTCTTGGGGCCGTCTGCATGGCGTGTGCTTGGCGCATGGTATATTGCGTCCCGCTTTCATGTCCGCACGGGTTCCTATCCTTACGGCAATGTAGCCGCCTATGTAACGAGCGGCAGTTGACGGAGAAAGGCCCTGACCGTGCCAGACAAAAAGACGCCGGATATCTCGGCTATCGATACGACGAACTTTGCGCGCCAGATTGTGCTGGACTTTGAGTTTGCGCCGGTGCCAAAGCAGCGCCAGCGACGTGGGCTGCGCAATGAGATTATCGAGGTCGGCGCCGTCAAGCTCGATTACCACGGCAACGTTATGGGCGAGTTCTCGCAGTTTGTGCAGACGGAATTTACCGAAGGCGTTGCGTATCCCGTCCGCGAGCTCACGGGGATATCGGCCGTGGACACCGCGATGGCCGATCCGCTCTACATGGTGATAAAAAGGCTCAGCGATTGGATCGGTCGCTACTCCGCCCAGGTGGTCTGTTGGAGCGGTGCGGACCGTCGGCAGCTTTTGACCGAGTGCCAGGCAAAGCACATCGACCTTTCCACATTTCCTACGGACTGGGCCGACCTGCAGGCGTTTTACACCTCGATCATGGACGTTGGCAGCCACGGGCGCGTCTCGTTGGGCGACGCGGCAACGTGGTTCGGCATCGAGTTTGACGAGTCGACGGGCCATGCCCACAGCGCCCTAGCCGATGCGCGCGTGACCGCCAAGCTGCTCAAGCAGGTGATGGACGGGGACTATTACGTGAGTCCGCGCGCCCAGGAAGTCCGCCAACGTTGGGGGATGGGCGAGCGGGCCCAGACACGCCTCTCTAGCAAGTGCCCCGAGCTGGGCGACCTGCTGCTGAAGCTGAAGGCGGCGGGAAGGTAGGGGCGTTAGCTGTCTGCATGGCGCGTGCCTGTCGCGTATCGTTACTCTTCCTGCTGCTTGGCAGGCAAGATGTAGACGTTCTCGGCGTCCACGGCGATCTGCGCGGGGCGGTTGTAGAGGGTGTCGATCTCCTTTACGCTCTGCTTGAACGGCGTGACGTCGGGCGTCTTTGCCTGATGGAGCTTTTCGAGGAGTTTCTCGGATTGCTTGTCGTTGAACTTTCCGATGCTCTCTCCTGCGCCTTCGAGCGCCTCGTCGATGAGTGTATGGTCGCCCACGGGGGTCTTTGCGATGGCGTGACCGAGCAATTTGCCCGCGGACGCGATACCGCCCAGCAGTGCCGCATCGACGGTGTCGACAGCCCCCGCTTCGAGTGCGTTGTAGCAGTCGGTGTAGAGCTCGCGGTACGCGATCGAATCAGCCTCGATCTTCGCAGTGGCGTCCGCGAGCTTTGCGGGCTCGAAGTTCTGGGCGAGCATGGGTTCGAGGAACAGCGAGAACGCGTGGATGTAGGTGGCGAGCTGGCAGTCTTTGAGGTAGTCGAGCACCTTGTCGAGGCGTCTGCCCAAGCCGTCTCGCACCTCGATGAACCCTTTCTTTTTCAGATCCGCCTGTGCCTGCGAGCGGAAGAGTTCCATGTCCTGCGCGGACGACTGCTTGATGTCGAGCACCTTCATATGGGCGTTTGCCATGTAGGTGGCGTTGCCGTAGTTGAGGCCGTAACCGTTGAGGATGTCTGCGAGCGTCTTGAGGTTGCCACGCATGTTGGCCTTGTCGCGCTGACGCATGTACTCGAACATTTCGTCGACGGACTCCTGGATGGAGTCGAGCTTTTGGTTTATCTGCGCGATTGCGGCTGCCATGAATAGCGATGTTGGATCGTAAGGCACCTGCGTGACGCTCGTGGCGATGTCGCCCTCGACTACGTGGAAGCGCGCCTGCCCAAGGCCCTTGGCGGCGTCGCGGTAGCCCCCTGTGAGACCGCTGCCGTCCTTGAACGTGTTGAGTTTCGACGGATCGAGCGGGTTACCATATTTGTCAGTCGCCTGGAGCAGCGTGGGCACGCTCACCGTGTTGGTGACGGTGCGAAACATCGAGGGGAGCGAGGCGAACGCCACGCCGAGTTGGGGAATTCGCTCGAGCGGTAGCTTGATGGCGCCGGAGACGTCCACCCGCTTCTGAGTGAGCGCGAGGTGGATTTTGGTCGATGCGAGCTGTTTTGCCACGAGCTCCTCTCGGCCGTCGTTCGCCGAGGGTTTGGTCTCGTTGTCTGCCATAGCGCGCTCCTTGCTTACGTTGATAGTCGTGGGCATTATCTCATCGCCTGGTGGCTTGCTAGAGCGGGGTAGAGGCCGAGCGTCTGGCGAAACTCGTTAACTGATTGCATTTCAGCGGATTGGGTTGATTATAAGAGAAGGACGGCTATCCATCTGCCCTTCCCAGTTGAGTTCGCTTTGAGCTACTGTTCGTGCCTATGCTGCTTGGGCTCAAGCCTTCTCGCTGCCGTGAAGCAGGCCGTGGCCGCCATGGCCAATGCGATGCTGGCCATCCAAGTGGAGTCGCCGGTTGCAGCGAGCTTTGGTTCATCGGCTGTCGTGCGTCCCGACTTTTTTGTAGCCGCCTCGTCGGCGTCCTTTTCAGGAGTGGCAGGATCACTTTTGTTGTCGCCGGGTGAATCTACGTCGGTCTTTCCGCCCGCCTGCTCCCCTTGGGCCTTCCCCTCCACGGTGAAGGACGCATCGGTCGCCGTCCCGTCCTTCCAGACGGCCGTGACGGTGTGTCCGCCGCCGGCGAGCGTGTCCAGGTAGGACGGCCTGAGCTCGATAATCGTGCTGCCCCTGGTTGCGGTGTAGTTCTCGGCGGAGACCTCAGTTCCGTCCACGAGGAGACGCGTGAACTCATCGAGAGGACCGCTGAAGCGGAAGGTCAGACCGGCCTCGCCGTCCTTTGCATACGCCTGCCCGTCGCCCTTGGTGGCGGCATACAGCGGAGCGGTCACGTCGAAGGTGACGTCCCCCGCGTCGTCGACATCAAAGGTCTGAACGCCGGTCTTGCCGTTACGCTCGGCGTAGGCGGAGCTGTAGACGAAGGTCTCGTGGCCCGTCTTGTCGAGGACCGCGAGGGCTTGGATTTCAAACGAGCCCATCGAGAGCGACGTGGGGAACTCGATTTCGATATAGCCCCTTGCCGCATCGTAGCTGCAGCTCAACGTTTTGCGGGTCTTTAAAGAGTTCGGGTCCTCGACATAGCCGGGGTCGCCGAGGATCGGGGAGACAGACTTTACGCCGTCCGCGTCGCCTACATTGCAATAGATACGGAGGATCCCGCCGACGGGGACCCTCTTCGCGGAGATGGAAACGTTCGAGACCGTGGGCGGGTTCCGGTCGATCGCGCTGCCGGTCACCTCGAAGCACAGCTCGCTCGGGTCGCCAACCGAGAAAGTCGCGCCCGAAATGCCGTTGGCCCTGGCGTAGGAACTCTCGTACACATCGGTCTCGAACCCTAGGCCATCGGTGACCGAAAGGCCGATCAGCCTGTGCCTTCCGATCCTATTGCTGTCGAATGTGAGGTCAAACCCGTCGATAGACGAGCCTCCGTGATAATAGGCTGACGAAACAGAGCAGCCGTCGTCCGAATTCTCCCAGCCCTGCTGCAGTATGGGGGAAACGGAGCGAACGCCGTCGGCATCGGAGACGGTCCAAGAGATGTGGAGGTCGGCACCGGTTGCGACCTCCCTGCTCGAGAGCGACACGGAGGACACGGTCGGCGGGTTTTGGTCCTCGGGTCCCTCGGTCACCTCATACTCGAGGGGGTCGGTGGTGAAGGTCGGACAGTCGAGCCCCTTCTCCTCGGCATACGTCGTGTCGTAGACATCGGTAACCCATCCAAGACTATCGGTCACGCCGAGGCCGATGATCCGGTACCTGCAGGGCCGGTCGCTCGGGGAGGTGGAGATATCGAAGCCCGCGGTCGTGTTGCCGGTCGACGAGAAGGCGAGACGGGAACTGATTCCATGGTCTCCGGTATCGTTTTCGACAAGGACTTCGACTATGGGCGTGACGGACCGTACCCCGTCAGGGTCATCGACGCTATAGCCGACATGCAGCGTGGAGCCGGCCGTGACTGTCGTCGCGGATATCGTCACGTTGGAGATGCTGGGCGGGTTCGGGTCCGACGCGGCTAGGGCGGTTGAGGGCAAAGCAAGCGCTACGGTGGCGGACAGCGAGGCGAGCAGGCTAAGCGCGAAGCGCCTGGAGAATTTCAAGGAGGTCATTGGTGGTGCCGATCTTCCATAATTGTTGCAGCGATACCAGTATATCTTTGGCCCATGCTAGCCAGATGTTCTTTCCGCGAACGGCTCGTTAGTTTAGAGACGGCATATGGACGCCTGTCTCGTCCACGTTTCTCGTAAGGGCGATTATAAGGACATGAAGAGACTTTCTCGGAACAATCAATTGGGGATATCAAAGAAATGCTGGACGCCTCCTGATCGCTCAATGCCTTTGAGGTGAAATGCGGCGCATCGGCTACGTTGTTGAGATCATTTATCGAGCGATACGTCATTCCAGCTGAGGCCACCGTCATGAGGCTTCTGTTCCTACACCCCCCCGCAATCCCGCGCGCGGCACCCAACAGCGCGTACTCCCTCTCGCTCCACTGGCACAGCTCGGCAGTCTCGACGGCGTCGCGACACAGGTCCAGAAACACCTCAGCTCCCTCGCAGAAGCACTCGCGGGCAAAGTCACCCGAACCGCTTGCGACGCACGTGCCGTCGGCAAACAGCTTCCAGCTAGACAGCTCGCGCGAGTCGTCTCCAAGCAGCTTGATCTGCAGTACGTGCGGGTCGCCGGCGGTGTAGAGCTCTTTCTCGAGCGCCTGCACGGTAAAGCGCATCTGGTGGGGGAGACTGCTCTTGACCATGGCCGAGGCATAGCCGTTCGGCTTGTCCAGAAGATGCATTCGTTTTGGCTTGGCGGCTAGGTTGTGGAAGTTGCGCTCACTGCGCACAGAGAAATTGTCCATACGGACTCCTTTCATCGATGTTGGCAGGGCCACCGTGCCTCTTGGCCGGTTGGCGTCGGGATCGTGGAGCCAACTCTCTACCCCGACTCTGGATAAAACGCGCCCGCTGCTTGCGGGCACGATGGAGTCTATTAGCACGCGCGGACAAAAATCAACCCCGTGCGGCAATGAGCGCACGGGGTTGATCTGGTCTACGACCCTCAATTTTTGGCATTTGTTATTCGTCGTCTCCGTCGTTGGGGTCGCCCTTGAGGGTGTTGATGTCCAGGTACTGGTTGTCGTCCTCTTTTTGCTGGGTCTCCGACTCCGCTTGGGTGGGGCCGCGGAACAGCTGGAACCCCTCAAACGCAATGACACCGAGCAGGGCAATGATAATGGCGATAAAGGCAACCTTGACTGCCTGCGGAAATTCCGAGAAACGCAGCGCCTTTTCCTCGGCGTAATAATCGGCGAAGCGCTCTTCGCCCGTGCTTTTGGTATACGCCGGCGCGGACGCGGCCTCCGGGTCATATTCCGGTGCAGGCGTGGCGGCGTACGGATCGTTGAGATAATCGCTCGATGCGGTGCCATAATCCTCGGTCTCGATGCGACCGGTGCCAGCATAGCCATCGGAATAACCGGAATATGCCGCACCGCCCTCATAGTCCGCGGCGCTCGTGTTGGCGGCAAAAAGCGGGTTAACTGGAACATCGAGCGCCGGCATGCCGGTAGAGGTCTCATCCAGATCGGTTGCAGCCCAGGAATCGTAGGCAACCTGATGGGCAACGGGCTCATCGAGCCTTGCGACCGGAGGCTTGCGTGCCGCAGGAACAGGCAACTGCTGGGCGCTGTACATAACGGTGCTGTCGGCCGATTTGCCCTGCGTCGCTGCTGCGAGAAATGCCGCCGTCTCGGACGGGTCGCTTGCGGGGCGGGGAGCGGGCGTGGGCGCCGAAGTGGGTGCGGGCGTAGGCGCGGGCGTCGAAACAGGCGACTGCGCAGGAGTCGGCGCAGATACGGGCTCAGGCGCAAGTGCGGGATTGGGGCTTGACGGGCGAGCCCCGCCGCCGCCCATGAGTTCGTCGGCGGTCCACGGGCGATCATCCATCACGTCGTCAAGGCTCAGCGAAAACAGGTCGTCTTCACCCTCATCGAACATGCGGTGCACATGTCCACCAATTGCCGGAATCAATCCGCGACCGGTGCATGATGCCTTGCTCAACGCCATTCTGTCCCATCCTTTCGAAATACTAATGACATCGATTATATGGAACTTCCCAAGCGGCTCGGTCTCGGATTCGTGCTTTCCAGAACTCGCGCCCAAAAAGGGAGGGGCAATCCAGGCGAGTGCCTACTTGTCGCCGGCCGCCGCCTTGGCCTCATTGAGGTAGCTATAGAAGCTGTACTTGGAGATGCCAAAGAACTCGCAGGCGCGCTCGCTCGACTTGGAAATGAGGAAGGCGCCGCGACGGTCGAGGTAGCCAATGGCACGAATGCGCTCGTCTTTGGTCATGAGTGCCGCGGGCTTGCCCACAAACTGCTCGCACTCGTGCAGCAGGTCCTCGAGCAGGTCGCCGATGTTCTTGGTAATGGGCTCGGGCTCGGTATAGCCCGTGCCGCCGGTGCCAGTAAAGGCATCGAGCGAACGCTCAAAAGCCTTCATAAGCGTAATGTCAAAGTTGATGCCCAAAATGCCGACGGGTTTGCCCTCGTCGTTGCGGATAAAGATCGTCGACGATTTGAGCAGCTTACCGTCGGTGGTTTTAGTGAGGTACGGCTCGCGGTCGTGTACGTCGGTGGCGCCCTCGTGCATGGACTCAAACACGATATGGCTGGGGCCGTCACCCAGTTTGCGCCCGCTGACGTGGCCGTTTTCGATCACTACGATGGAGTGGTCTACGTCCTCGGTCTCCAGATCGTGGACGACGACTTCGCAGTTGGGGCCAAATTGGAGCGCCAGGCCGTGTGCGAGGCGCTTGTAAAACTCAATCTGTGACGGGGTCATGGGTGCCTTCCTAAAAATTAGTTTGGGCATACTTTGCCATAAACCACACCTGTTCGCAAATAACGAAAGCGTTGCTGCGTTATGTAACCGTTCGTCGGCGAAAAGGTACCGATTACGGCAACAAACAATTTGTTAGGTTTGCCAATCAAAAAGTGTGATAGAACAGTGCTAACAAACTTTTTGTTTGGCATCCACATAAAAGTTCAGTCGCATGAATGGGAATGGGCTGAAACGCGTATGCGGGGGCCGGCAAGAGAGGACTTAAGGAGTTCACCGTATGGCCGATAAGATCCAGTGGGCGGGCAACACGATGCCCAAGAGCGATGACAAGCACTTGGGAATCATGAGCCTCGACCACGTGAAGAAGGCCCGTGCCTTCCACCAGTCGTTCCCCCAGTACACCGTCACTCCGCTTGCCCGCCTGGACGGCCAGGCCGCGCGCCTGGGCCTGTCCAACCTGTGCGTTAAGGACGAGAGCTATCGCTTTGGCCTCAACGCCTTTAAGGTCCTGGGCGGCTCGTTTGCCATGGCCAACTACATTGCCGACGAGACCGGCAAGGACGTTGCCGAGTGCACCTTCGATTACCTGACCTCCGATCAGCTTGCCAAGGACTTTGGCCAGGCCACCTTCTTTACCGCCACCGACGGCAACCATGGCCGCGGCGTGGCATGGGCTGCCAACAAGCTCGGCCAGAAGGCCGTCGTGCACATGCCCAAGGGTTCCACCAAGCCCCGCTTCGATAACATCGCCGCCGAGGGCGCCACGGTGACCATCGAAGAGGTCAACTACGACGAGTGCGTGCGCATGGCCGCCGCCGAGGCCGACGCCTGCGAGCGCGGCGTCATCGTTCAGGACACCGCCTGGGAGGGCTACGAGAAGATCCCGTCCTGGATCATGGAGGGTTACGGCACCATGGCTTCTGAGGCTGCCGAGCAGCTGCGCGAGATGGCCATCAACCGCCCGACGCACGTGTTTGTCCAGGCTGGCGTGGGTTCGCTCGCCGGCGCCGTGGTGGGCTACTTCACCAATCTGTATCCCGATAACCCGCCCACCTTTGTCGTGGTCGAGTGCGCTCCTGCCGCCTGCCTGTACAAGGGCGCTGCCGCCGGCGACGGCGACCCGCGCATCGTGGACGGCGACATGCCCTCCATCATGGCCGGCCTGTGCTGCGGCGAGCCCAACATCCTGGGCTGGGATATCCTGCGCAACCACGCCACCGCCTTCGTGTCCTGCCCCGACTGGGTCACCGCTCGCGGCATGCGCACCCTGGGCGCTCCCGAGAAGGGCGACCCGCGCGTCATCTCCGGCGAGTCCGGCGCTGTGACCACCGGCCTGGTCGAGACCCTCATGCTCGATCCCGAGTACGCCGAGCTCAAGGAGCTCATCTGCCTGGACAAGACGAGCTCCGTGCTCTGCTTCTCCACCGAGGGCGACACGGACCCCGATCAGTATCGTCGAATTGTTTGGGAAGGCGAATACCCCACTTGCTAATCGTTGGGGCGGAGTAAATAGGTATCGCTCCGCCACCTCACAGGTAGATTCCTTCGTTTGAAAGGTTATGAACAATGGCTAAAGAACTCGATTTCGACGCTATCAAGGCTGCTGCTGAGTCTCATCGTGCTGATATGACTCGCTTCCTGCGCGCTATGATCTCCCACCCCTCTGAGTCCTGCGAGGAGGGTGAGGTTGTTGCCTGCATCAAGGCCGAGATGGAGAACCTTGGCTATGACGAGGTCAAGGTCGACGGCCTGGGCAACGTCATGGGCTTTATGGGCGAGGGCGACAAGATCATCGCCATCGACTCCCATATCGACACCGTCGGCATCGGCAACATCGAGAACTGGGACGCCGATCCCTATGAGGGCTACGAGACCGACGAGATCATCTACGGCCGCGGCGGCTCCGACCAGGAGGGCGGCATGGCTTCTGCTACCTACGCTGCCAGGATGATGAAGGACATGGGCCTCATCCCCGAGGGCTACAAGATCATGGTCGTCGGCACCGTCCAGGAAGAGGACTGCGACGGCATGTGCTGGCAGTACATCTACAACAAGGACGGCATTAAGCCCGAGTTCGTCATTTCCACCGAGCCCACCGACGGCGGCATCTACCGCGGTCACCGCGGCCGCATGGAGATCCGCGTCGACGTTCACGGCACCTCCTGCCACGGCTCCGCTCCCGACCGCGGCGACAACGCCATTTACAAGATGGCCGACATCATCGCCGACGTCCGCGCCCTCAACAACAACGGCTGCGACGAGTCGACCGACATCAAGGGTCTCGTCAAGATGCTCGACCCCAAGTACAACCCCGAGCACTTCGAGGATGCCCGCTTCCTGGGCCGCGGCACCTGCACCGTCAGCCAGATCTTCTACACCAGCCCCAGCCGTTGCGCTGTCGCTGACTCCTGCGCCATCTCCATCGACCGTCGTATGACCGCCGGTGAGACCTGGGAGTCCTGCCTGGACGAGATCCGCAACCTGCCGGCCGCCAAGAAGTACGGCGACGACGTGAAGGTCTCCATGTACATGTACGACCGTCCGTCCTGGACCGGCGAGGTCTACGAGACCGAGGCTTACTTCCCCACGTGGATCAACAAGGAGACCGCTCCGCACGTCAAGGCCCTCGTCGACGCCCACAAGGCCATGTTTGGTGACGAGCGCATCGGCTGCGAGCCCAGCATGGACAAGCGCGCCGGTCGCCCGCTGTGCGACAAGTGGACCTTCTCCACGAACTGCGTTTCCATCCAGGGCCGCTACGGCATCCCCTGCGTGGGCTTTGGCCCGGGTGCCGAGTCTCAGGCTCATGCTCCCAACGAGGTCACCTACAAGGACGACCTGGTCACCGCTGCCGCCATGTATGTGGCTGCCCTGAACCTCTACGATCCGAGCCAGGCCGATGGCGACGCCACCGTGTTCCGCGCCGGTCTGACCAACAACAAGATCGACTAGTCCCATTCCTCGATCTTGTTGAGCCGGGGACAGTTTATGCCCCCGGCGCCTCCTATTGACTTGGGGCCCGCGGTCGTTATCTCCCATGCTTCCTCAACGGTAGCGGGTCCTCGTCATAACGCTCTGCATGTTCTAGCCACACGCGCATGCCGGAGCACATCTACTCATTGCGATCGTTTCATCTTTAGAAAGGACATTTCCATGGACGCTAAGTTTACCGAGCTCGTCGAGCAGCTGAACGGCCTCGATTTTAAGGGTATGTACGGCAGCGACTTCCTGCACACCTGGGACAAGACCACCGATGAGCTCAAGGCGCTCTACATCGTCGCCGACGCCCTGCGCGAGCTGCGTGAGAACAACGTCTCGTCCAAGATCTTCGACTCGGGCCTGGCTGTCTCCCTGTTCCGCGACAACTCCACCCGTACGCGCTTCTCCTTCTCTAAGGCTGCCAACCTGCTCGGTCTTGAGCTGCAGGACCTGGACGAGAAGAAGTCCCAGATCGCTCACGGCGAGACCGTCCGCGAGACCGCTACCATGATCTCCTTCATGGCCGACGTCATCGGCATCCGCGACGACATGTACATCGGCAAGGGCGACGCCTACATGGCCGAGGTCTCCGAGTCTGTCCAGCAGGCTTACGAGGATGGCGTTCTGGATCACCGTCCCACGCTCATCTCCCTGCAGTCCGACTCCGATCACCCCACGCAGTCCTCTGCCGACATGCTCTACCTCATCAACGAGTTTGGTGGCCTCGAGAACCTCAAGGGCAAGAAGGTTGCCGTCACCTGGGCCTATTCGCCCTCTTACGGCAAGCCGCTGTCCTGCCCGCAGTCGCTGATCAGCCTGCTGCCCCGCTTTGGCATGGACGTCACCCTGGCTCACCCCGAGGGCTACGACCTCATGCCCGAGGTCGTCGAGCGCGCCCGCGGCTATGCCGCCGAGTCCGGTACCACCTTTAAGCAGGTCAACACCATGGCCGAGGCCTTCGAGGGCGCCGACATCGTGATCCCCAAGAGCTGGGCTCCGTTTGCCGCCATGGAGAAGCGCACCAACCTGTACGCCGAGGGCGACGACGCCGGCATCGCTGCGCTCGAGAAGGAGCTGCTCGCCCAGAACGCCACCCATCAGGACTGGTGCTCCACGACTGAGCTCATGGAGAAGACTGCCAACGGCCAGGACACCATCTTTATGCACCCGCTGCCCGCCGACATCTCCGGTGTCTCTTGCGAGCACGGCGAGGTCAACGCCGACGTCTTCGACATGCACCGCGTGGGCATGTACAAGGAGGCCAGCTACAAGCCGTACGCCATCGCAGCCATGATGTTCCTGCAGAAGGTTGCCGATCCCGCCGCTACCCTCAAGGCCCTCGACGAGCGCAACACCGCCCGCTGGTTCCAGGCCTAAAGCCGGGCTGAGAAATGGCTAAGCGTATCGTTGTCGCCCTGGGCGGAAACGCCCTCGGCGCCAACCTTCCCGAGCAGATGGAGGCCGTCAAGACGACTTCTAAGGCCATCGTCGACCTGATCGAGGAAGGCAACGAGGTCGTCGTCGTGCATGGCAACGGCCCCCAGGTGGGCATGATCGCCAACGCGATGGCCGAGCTCACGCGTTCTAATCCTCAGAAGTACATTCCCTGCCCGCTGTCCGTTTGCGGCGCCATGAGCCAGGGCTACATTGGCTATGACCTGCAAAACGCCCTGCGCGAGGAAATGCTCGACCGCAATATCGACAAGGGTGTCGCCACCGTGCTCACCCAGGTCGAGGTTGCGGCAGACGATCCGGCCTTTGCCGACCCGGTCAAGCCGATTGGTCCGTGGATGAGCGAGGCCGAGGCCAAGGAGCTGGAAGCCGACCGCGGCTATCAGTTCATCCACGACGAGAAGCAGGGCTTCCGTCGCGTGGTTGCCTCGCCCAAGCCCGTGAACATCGTCGAGCTCGACACCATTAAGTCGCTCGTCGAGTCCAACCACGTGGTGATTTCCTGCGGTGGTGGCGGTATTCCCGTCACCAAGGCCCAGGGCAACCACCTTAAGGGCGCTGCTGCCGTCATCGATAAGGACTTTGCGGCCGAGAAGCTCGCCGAGCAGCTCGATGCCGATGCCCTGATTATCCTGACGGCCGTGGAGAAGGTTGCCATTGGCTTTGGCACCGACCACGAGCAGTGGCTCGACACGCTGACCGCGGCTGACGTAAAGCGTCTGTCCGAGGCCAACGAGTTTGGTCGCGGCTCCATGCTGCCCAAGGTCCAGGCAGCCTCGACGTTTGCCGAGAGCAAGCCGGGCCGCACGGCGCTCATCACACTGCTCGAGAAGGCGCGCGATGGCCTTGCCGGCAAGACCGGTACCACGTTTACCGGCGACGCTGAGTAGGCATATCTGCACCATTGAGGAGGGTGCCCTGCGTCGCGGGGTGCCCTCCTTTGTGCTATGGAGAGCCAAGGGTCGTTCGCTGGAAAACGAGTGCGTGCCTGTTCCGACGGAGTGTGAGCTTGGTATGGTGGGTATAGCAACTATGGTGTCCAAAGCAGCCAGGGGAGGTTTGCGGAGATGAAACTCGGTTGCGTCATTATGGCTTCGGGCGAGGGCAAGCGGTTTGGCTCTAACAAGATGCTTGCCGATATCTATGGCGAGCCGCTGATTGCCCGGACCATCGATTCGGTTCCCCAGGGCTTTGACGCCGTAGTTTCGACGCGTTGGCCCGAGGTCGCCCAGATTTGCGAGGACAAGCATTGCCCGTGCGTGCTGCACGATGGCGAGCTGCGCAGCGAAAGCGTCCGCGCGGGTCTTTCGTGGGGGGTCGAACGCAACTGGAAAGGTTGCCTCTTTTTGCCGGGCGACCAGCCGCTCGTGAGTTCGGATTCTTTTGGGGCTATGGTTCGTGCATTTGACGAGCGTGGCCGCAAGCATCCGGTGCGTCTTGCGTGCAACGGTGAGCCTTCGAGCCCGGTTCTCTTTCCGGTGGAACTGTTCGATGCACTTATGTGTCTCGAGGGCAAGGACGGCGGCGGTTCGATCCTCAAGGGCCGTATCGACGTGGTGCTGGTCGAGGCGCGTGCCTACGAGCTGTGGGACGTCGATACCGCCAAGGGACAGCAACGCATAACGGAGCATATCGCCGCCTGCTCGTATTTTGATCGCGTGGCCAACAGCATCAATCAATAAGGAGCAATTATGATCATCATCAAAAACGGCGCGCTCGTGACGCCCCAGGGGCTTCGCCGCGCCGATCTTGCCATGGATGGCGATAAGATCGTGCGGATTGCCGCGGCGATTGAGCCGGCCGAGGGCGATACCGTCGAGGATGCCACGGGCTGCTGGGTGTTTCCCGGCTTTATCGACGGCCACACGCACATGCAGTGCTGGACCGGCATGGATTGGACGGCCGATAGCTTTGAGACCGGCACGTGCGCGGCTGCCTGCGGCGGTACGACGACCATCGTGGACTACGCGACGGCCGATCGTGGCGTGACCATGCCCGATGCCTTGGCCGAGTGGCATCGCCGCGCCGACGGAACCTGCACGGCTAACTACGCCTTTCATATGGCACTCGCCGAGTGGAACGAGCGCAACCGCGCCGATCTTTCGGCCATGCGCGAGGCGGGCGTATCGTCGTTTAAGACCTACTTTGCCTATGACCACCTGCGCCTGGACGATGCCGAGACGCTCGAGGTGCTCGAGGAGCTCAAGCATATTGGCGGCATACTGTGCGTGCATTGCGAGAACGGCACGCTGGTGAATGAGCTGCAGAAGCGCGTGTTTGAGCAGGGTATCCACGGGCCCGAGGGCCACGCGCTCAGCCGTCCGGACGTGTGCGAGGCCGAGGCAGTGAGCCGTCTGCTATATCTGGCGCACCTGGCCGGCGACGCACCGGTCAACGTGGTGCACCTTTCGACCAAGCTGGGGCTCGAGGCCATTCGTGCCGCCAAGGCGCGCGGGCAGAAGAATATCTATGTCGAGACCTGCCCTCAGTATCTGATGCTCGACGATACGTGCTATTTGGAGCAGGGCGAGGACGGCTTTGCGGGCGCCAAATATGTGATGAGCCCGCCGCTGCGCCATGCGGGCGACCGTGCGGCACTGCGCGAGGCGCTTGTGGCCGGCGAGATCGATACGATCGCGACCGACCACTGCAGCTTTAACCTGCACGGGCAAAAGGACCGCGGGCGCGACGACTTCCGCGCGATTCCCAACGGCGGACCCGGTGTGGAGCATCGTCCCGTCGCGATCGCTACGAGCTTTGAGGGACAGCTGGGTCCTGAGGATCTGTGCCGCTTGATGAGCGAGAATCCGGCGCGCGTCTTTGGCATGTATCCGCGCAAGGGATGTCTTGCTGAGGGCTCCGATGCCGACGTGTGCGTGTGGGATCCCAAGGCGCGCTGGACGATCAGCGCCGCGACGCAGCATCAGGCCGTGGACTACACGCCGCTCGAGGGCTTTGAGGCGCACGGCCGCGCCAAGGCTGTGTTTGTGAACGGCGTGCTGGCCGCGCGCGACGGCGAGCCCACCGGAGCCCAGCCCGGCCGCTACGTCCCCCGCTAGCAGCAAAGATGCTGTGTCCCCCCCTCAGTTGCGGTGAAATACGGACTGTTTGCGGCCGTCAGGCGGCCAAACAGTCCGTATTTCACCGCAACTGAGGAGATGGGGCCGGCTATTTGAGGCTGGTGGCGATGAGGGGGCGGCCGAGGGCGGCCTCAAAGCGGTCGGCCATCGTGGGGTCGCTGAGCTTATCGACTTGGTTGAGCATGATGCGGGCATTGTTGAGGTTCAGCATTCGCAGCTCGGCATTGAGCGCCATGGCGACGCGCTCTGGGGTGGCAGCGTCGGTGGGCTCGCAGCCGCAACGCTCGCAAAAGAGCTCGGGGCGGTGGACAACCTCGGCGACGGGCTTGCCCAGCCCCGAGGCGCCGACGACCCAGACAACGTCTGCCGTGGCGGCGGGAATTACCGGCTCCCAGGCGGCATGCGCCTTGAGCGGGAGTCGCTTGCTGCCATCTGCCTCGGCCAACACATGGTCATAGCGCTGCGCCAGCTCGTTGAGCGGCTCGGCGGGGGCGGAGAGCTTGCCTGTCTCCGGGTCCAAAACACCTGCCTGGCAGATGCTTCCGCGGGCAAGTCCCGCGCATGCCTCGCAGGTGCAGCCGGGAACATGCAGGGTCCCCGGCTTCCAAGGCGCGGCGTCCAGGCGACGGCTCGACCCGTCCCATGGCACGCCGGCGACGGGAAACATGTGCGTGGTGGTGCAGAGGAGCACCCTGCCGCCGGCGCGCATGAGCTCAAGGCCGAGCGTCTTCAGCAATGTCGACTTGCCGCCACTGCCGATAATTGCGGTAATGCCCGGCTCGATCTTGAGCGCGGAGGCAAGGTTTCCGCTCGTCGTTTCCATCTGTTCACCGCCGTATAATACTGTGATAATAAATAATCATCAGAGTAGCGGTCGAACCGCTTTTGCTCTGCTCAAACCGTAGCACAGGGAGGTGCCCCGGGAATGCTCGTTTATGTTCGCGGCGCCGGCGATATCGCCACGGGTGTCGCTGCTCGTTTGGTGCGCGCCGGCGTGTCGGTCGTTATGGCCGATATCGCGGTCCCCACGTGCATCCGTCGCACAATCAGTTTTTGCGAGGCCATTCGCTTGGGCGAGGTCGAGGTCGAGGGCATTCGCGCCCGCTTGGCACAGACGTCGGCCGAGGCGCTTGAGATTACCGAGGCGGGGGATGTCGCCGTGGTGGTGGACCCCCAGGCCAAGATGCTCGATGAGCTTAAACCCGCGGCTGTGGTCGACGCGATTCTGGCCAAGCGTAACTTGGGCACCACGCGCGACATGGCGCCTACCGTCATCGCCGTGGGGCCGGGCTTTACCGCGCCGGTCGATTGCGACGCCGTGGTCGAGACCATGCGCGGGCATTTTTTGGGCCGTGTCATTACCCAGGGCTCGCCCCAGCCCAACACGGGCGTGCCGGGCGTGATCGCCGGCTATGGCAAGGAGCGCGTTATCCACAGCCCCGCCGCCGGCGTGTTTCGGTCCGACCGCGCAATCGGCGACATCGTGAGCGCCGGAGACGTGATTGGCTACGCGGGCGATACGCCCATGTGCACGCAGATCGATGGCTGCCTGCGCGGGCTTTTGGCGAACGGTGTGCAGGTGACTGAGGGCTTTAAATGCGCCGACGTCGACCCGCGCGGCGATGCCAGCTATATCAACTACATTTCGGACAAGGCGACGTCGGTCGGCGGCGGCGTACTCGAGGCGCTCGCCATGCTCATCGGTGTATTCCAGGGATAGGAAATTGCAATGGAAAAGCTCGATGTGGTGAATGCGGCGCTTGGCGCTCTGAAGGCTGGTAAGACGTGCGAGCTGGTGGTCGTGGCCGGCACGGCAGGGTCATCGCCGCGCGGCGTGGGCGCCTGGATGGCCGTCTTTGCCGATGACAGCCAAGCGGGTACCATCGGCGGCGGCAAGATCGAGCTCTTTGCGCTGGACGAGGCGCGCGAGCTCCTGAGCGCGGGACAGTCGCGTCTGGTCCGCTACACCATGGGCGGCGAGAACTCCGATACCGGCATGATCTGCGGCGGAGCCATCTGCCTGTGCTACCTGCATCTGGATGCGACTCAGGCATCGTTGTTCCAAGAAATTGCCGACGTCTTGGCCTATCGGCGCATCGGCGACTTCGTCATCGACTTTGAGCCGTTTATCGCGAGCGCACTCGAGGGCGATGTGGCCGAGTACCATGGCGAGGAATCGCGCCGCACCATTGCGGGCTGCCCCGGGCTTTCGCTGGTGGAGGAGGGGAGTAAGGTCACCTACACCAACGCCGCCTCCGAGATTCCCCCGGCGCACATCGAGACGCTCTGCCCCGAGGGCCTGACCTATATCTTTGGCTGCGGCCACGTGGGCGCCGCGACGGCGCGGGTGCTCACGGCGGCGGGCTTTGCCGTTGTAGCGTGCGACGATCGCCCCGGCACGTTGACACCCGAATGGGTGCCCGGTGTCTACGACCGTCGTCTGGTCGACTACAAGAAACTGAGCGAGCTGTGCCCCATCGGTCCGCGCGATCTGGTGGTGGTCGCTACAGCAGGTCACAAGTCCGATATCGACGTGGTGATTCAGGCCATGCGCGCCAAGCCTGCCTACCTGGGCTGCCTGGGCTCGCGCCGCAAGACGGCCTTTGTGCGCGCCCGCCTGGAGCAGGAGGGCTTTACGCAGGAGCAAATCGACGAGTTGCACCTGCCGATTGGCGTTGCCATCGAGGCGGAGGACCCCGAGGAGATCGCCATCTCCATCGCCGCCGAGATGATCCACCTGCGCCGCACCAAACTCGTCCCCCGCAAACGCTAGTCGCATCCCCACCAATAAGTTGCGGTGAAATACGGACTGTTTAAGCCTGTTAGGCCGCCAAACAGTCCCTATTTCACCGCAACTGCTTTTTGGGATCCATTTGTGCGGGGGAGTTGTGGAGTTGTGCAGGCAGACGAGGTTTTTCTGGAAATACGCTCCCGATGCGCGTATAGTACCGATTGTTTTGTCGGCTCCTGCTGCGTCGAGTCCAAACCGCAAAATGCCATGAGCGGCGCGGATGCAGCCAGGAGGCACGAGGACAACCCATCGTGGCCACGCCCCGTGCTTAAAACCCCAAGAAGGAGTGAACAATGGCAGAAGAGAAGTATGTGCCGCGTCTGAAGACCAAGTACAACAACGAGGTCAAGCAGCAGCTTCAGGACAAGTTCCAGTACGAGAACGTCATGATGATCCCCAAGTTTGAGAAGATCGTCGTGAACATGGGTGTCGGCGAGGCCGCTACCGATTCCAAGGCCATCGACGGTGCCGTGCGCGACCTGCGCGCCATCACCGGCCAGCAGCCGATGATCACCCGTGCCCGCAAGTCCATCGCTACCTTCCGCCTGCGCGCTGGTATGCCGATCGGCTGCAAGGTTACCCTGCGTGGCGACCGTATGTGGGAGTTCTTCGATCGTCTGACCTCCGTCGCGATCCCCCGTATCCGCGACTTCCGCGGCATCTCCGCCAAGAGCTTCGACGGCCGTGGTAACTTCTCCATGGGCGTCACCGAGCAGCTCATCTTCCCCGAGATCGACTTCGACTCCGTCGATCACCAGCGTGGTATGGACATCACTTTCGTGACCACCGCCAACACCGATGAGGAGGCCAAGGCCCTTCTGGACGCCTTCGGTTTCCCGTTCAAGAAATAGGTTCACCTGCCCTATAAGCGCCGTTCCCACAAGGGGGCGGCGCTTGGGGCGAACAATACTCTATGTGAGGAGGATATAAGTGGCTAAGACATCGATGATCGTCAAGTGCAATCGCAAGCAGAAGTTCTCTACTCGTGAGTACACGCGCTGCCAGCGCTGCGGCCGTCCGCACTCTGTGTACCGCAAGTTCGGCCTGTGCCGTGTCTGCTTCCGCGAGCTTGCACTCAAGGGCGAGCTTCCCGGCGTTAAGAAGGCCAGCTGGTAAGTCACTACCAGCGTTTCAAGCATCAGTTTGGAACAGGGAAAACGCGCTAAAAAGGCTTTGCCGTTAAGGGCGGCGAAGAACCAAGAGCACGTGTTCATCAAGAACGAAGGAGAATCTGTATGAACCTTACAGACCCGATCGCAGATATGCTTACGCGCATCCGTAACGCTAACTCTGTGAACAAGGCCACGGTCTCCATGCCGAGCAGCAAGAAGCTCGTCGAGATCGCTCGTGTTCTGCACGAGGAGGGCTACATCGAGGGCTACGATGTCGAGGACACCGTTCCCCAGAAGACTCTGCACATCACGCTTAAGTATGGTCCCAAGAAGGCTAAGGTCATCAACGGCATCCGCCGCATTTCCAAGCCGGGCCTGCGTAAGTACACCGGCGTTGCCGACATGCCCCGCGTCCGCGGTGGCCTTGGTACCGCCATTATTTCCACCAGCCATGGCGTCATGACCGACCGCGATGCTCGCAAGCACAACGTCGGCGGCGAGATTATCGCTTACGTCTGGTAATTCGCTCGGTAGGTAGAAGGAAAGGAGATCACCGTGTCTCGTATCGGTAATAAGCCTGTCCAGATTCCCGCCGGAGTCGAAGTGGCAGTCAACGGCAACAACGTTGTCGTCAAGGGCCCCAAGGGCCAGCTCGAGCTCGATGTCTTTGAGAAGCTCGCTATCAACGTCGAGGACAACGTCCTCACCGTTTCCCGTCCCGACGACGAGCGTGAGACCCGTGCCCGCCACGGCCTCACCCGCGCCCTCATCCACAACATGGTTGTTGGCGTTTCCGAGGGCTTCGAGAAGAAGCTCGAGCTCGCCGGCGTCGGTTACCGCGTGCAGCAGAAGGGCAAGAACCTCGAGTTCTCCCTGGGCTTCTCGCACCCCGTGATCGTCGAGGCTCCCGAGGGCATCACCTTCGAGGTTCCCGACAACACCCACGTGAACGTCAAGGGTATCAACAAGCAGCAGGTCGGTCAGATCGCCGCTGAGATCCGCGGCCATCGTCCTCCCGAGCCTTACAAGGGCAAGGGTATCCACTACGTTGGCGAGCACATCCGCCGCAAGCTGGGTAAGGCCGCCAAGTAGTCGTAACCGACTCACTCGCATAAGACCAGCACCCCGTCAGGTGCTGGCAAGATCAACCTTTTTAGGAGTTTACGTATGAACAAGCATAAGGCGAAGCTGGAAGGCCTCAAGCGTCGTCAGCGTCGTGTTCGCGGCAAGGTCTCGGGTACCTCCGAGCGTCCGCGTCTTCGCGTGACCCGTACTAACGCCAACATCTATGCCCAGATCATCGACGACAGCAAGGGCTCCAGCCTGACGCTCGTCTCTGCCTCGACCCTCGAGGCCGAGTTCAAGGGCACCCACACCTCGAACAAGGAGGCTGCGGAGAAGGTCGGTCAGCTCGTTGGCAAGCGCGCCATCGAGGCCGGCATCACCAAGGTCGCCTTCGATCGCGGTGGCCGTATCTACCATGGCCGCGTCAAGGCCCTCGCCGACGGCGCTCGTGCCGCCGGTCTCGAGTTCTAGGAGGTATGTAGCACATGGCTCGTAATCAGAAGCAGCAGCGCGAGGCCTCCGAGTTCGAGGAGCGCGTCGTTTACATCAACCGCGTGTCGAAGACCGTCAAGGGTGGTCGTCGCATGAGCCTCGTCGCTCTCGTCGTCGTTGGCGACGGCAAGGGCAACGTCGGCGTTGGCATGGGCAAGTCCGCTGAGGTGCCCATGGCCATCTCCAAGGCATCTCTCGATGCCAAGAAGAACATGTTCCACGTGCCGGTGACCGAGCAGGGCACCATCCCGCACGAGGTTCTCGGCCACTTTGGTGCCGGCCGCATCATCATCAAGCCCGCTGTCGAGGGTACCGGCGTTATCGCCGGCGGCGCTGTGCGTCCCCTCTTTGAGCTTGCTGGCATCAAGAACGTCCTGTCCAAGTCCCTCGGTACCGACAACGGCCTCAACATCATCAAGGCTGCCGTCGAGGGCCTCAAGGAGCTCTCCAGCCCTGAGGACGTCGCGGCTCGCCGTGGCCTGACGGTCTCTGAGATGTTCGTCGGTAAGGAGAACTAAGCATGGCTGACACCATCAAGATCAAGCAGGTCCGCAGCACCAACGGTTGCAAGCAGGACCAGGTCCGTACTGTCCGTGCCCTCGGTCTCCACAGGATCCGCGAGGTTCGCGAGATTGCTGACAACGAGTCCGTCCGCGGCATGATCTTCAAGGTCAAGCACCTTGTCGAGATTGTAGAGGAGTAGCAAATGCAGCTTCACGATCTTACTCCCGCGCCCGGTTCCACCAAGAACCGCAAGCGCGTCGGCCGTGGCAATTCTTCAGGTCACGGCACCACTTCTGGCCGCGGTCAGAAGGGCCAGGGTTCCCGCTCTGGCGGCACCAAGGGTGCCGGCTTCGAGGGTGGCCAGACTCCGCTGGCCATGCGCCTGCCCAAGCTTCCGGGCTTCCGCAACCCCCGTCGTATCGAGTACACCGCTGTTAACGTTGAGCGTCTCGAGCGCAAGTTCGAGGACGGCGCTGTGATCGACGGTGCCGCTCTTAAGGCCGCTCGCATCACCAAGAGCGAGTTCGAGCCCGTCAAGGTGCTCGGCAATGGTGAGCTCACCAAGAAGTTCACGGTCAAGGTCGACAAGGTCAGCGCTTCTGCGCAGGCCAAGATCGAGGCCGCCGGCGGAAAGGTCGAGCTGCCGTGCTAAATGGTCTTAAGAATGCTTTCCGCATCAAAGAATTGCGCGAAAAGATTCTTTTTACCATAGCTATGCTCGTCGTGTACCGCATTGGTGCGCACGTTCCTGTGCCCGGCATTCCCTTCCAGGGGATGCTGGGCCTTTTCTCGACCGATAACAATTCGGTCGCCGCAGGTGCTATGGCCCTCCTGAATCTTTTCTCTGGCGGCGCGTTGAGCTATGTGTCGGTGTTTTCGCTGGGCATCATGCCTTACATCACCAGCTCGATCATCCTCCAGATGCTCCAGGCCGTCGTGCCTTCCCTGCATGAGCTTGCCCGCGAGGGCGAGGTCGGTCAGACCAAGATTACGCAGTATTCGCGTTACCTCACCCTGGCTCTGGCAATCCTCAACTCCGTGGGTTACCTCTTCCTCTTTAAGAGCTTCGGCATCAGCTTCAATGGCGCCGGCGCTCCCGAGATCATCTTCGACCTCATGATCGTCGGTACGCTCACCGCGGGCGCCATGCTGATCATGTGGATTGGTGAGCTCATCACCCAGCGCGGTATCGGCAATGGCATGTCGCTGATCATCTTCGCGAACATCATGGCCGGTCTGCCGCAGGCTATCTTCTCCAGCACCGAGGGCAATGCCGGTGGCATCATCACCATGGTGATCGTCTGCGTCATCATCCTGCTGGTTATCCCGCTGATTGTTTTCCTTGAGCGCGGCCAGCGCCGCATCCCGGTCTCCTACGCTAAGCGCGTCGTGGGCCGTCGCATGATGGGTGGCCAGACCACCTACCTGCCCATCAAGGTCAACACCGCGGGTGTCGTGCCGATCATCTTCGCTTCGGCGCTGCTGTACTTCCCGGCTCAGATTGCCGTGTTCTTCCCCGGCATCGGCTGGATTCAGGCAGTTGCCTCCGCGCTTTCGACCGGTTGGCTCAACTGGGTGCTTAACGTTGTCCTCATCGTGTTCTTCGCGTACTTCTACACCTCCATGGTGTTCAACCCCGATGAAACGGCCGATAACCTTAAGAAGCAGGGCGGCTTTATTCCGGGCGTCCGTCCGGGTAGGGCTACCGCGGCCTACATCAAGAACGCGCTCAACAAGATCACGCTTCCCAGCGCTGTCTTTTTGGCGCTCATCGCCATCGTGCCTTCGATCATCTTCTCCTTCACGGGTAACCATCTGATCCAGGCATTTGGCGGCACGTCCATCCTCATCATGGTCGGCGTCGTGCTCGACACGGTCGATAAGCTCGAAGGCCAGATCAAGATGTATGATTACGATGGATTCTTTAAATAGGCTAGAGGAGGATTGCTCATGAACCTCGTATTGCTCGGAGCTCCGGGTGCCGGTAAGGGCACCGTCGCACAGGAGCTCGTCGCCGAGTTTGGCGTCGCCCACATTTCCACGGGCGACCTGCTGCGTGCTGCCGTCAAGGGTGGCACCGAGCTTGGTATTCAGGCTAAGAAGTACATGGACGCTGGCGAGCTCGTTCCCGACCAGCTCGTGATCGACCTTGTCAAGGAGCGCCTTGCCGCCGATGACGCCCACCAGGGCTTCATCCTCGACGGCTTCCCGCGCAACACCGCCCAGGCTGTGACGCTCGATTCCGAGCTCTCCGCCATGGGTCGCGAGATCGACTGCGCCCTTCTGGTCGATGTGGCCCCCGAGGTCATTATCGATCGTCTGTCTTCGCGTCGCACCTGCCGCGCATGCGGTTACACCGGCACCGCTGCCGATGCTACCTGCCCCAAGTGTGGCGGCGAGATGTATCAGCGCGACGACGACAAGCCCGAGACCATCAAGAACCGTCTCGACGTCTACGAGAAGTCCACGAGCCCGCTCGTCGACTACTATCGTGGCCAGGGTCTGCTCAAGTCGGTCAACGGTGACCAGGCTCGCGAGACCGTGTACGGGGATGTCAAAGAGGCTCTCGGTCTATGATCAAGATTAAGTCTGCAACGCAAATCGAGCAGATGAAGAAGGCAGGAGCGCTATCTAAGATGGCGCTCCGCCACGTTGGAGCCATGGTGCGCCCCGGCGTTTCCACCTTTGAGCTCGATCAGCTCGCGGAGCAGATTATCCGCATGCATGGCGGCACCCCGGCCTTTAAGGGTTACGGCGGGTTCCCGGGGACCATTTGCGCATCGATCAACGATGCCGTGGTCCACGGTATTCCCAACCCCGACATGATCCTGCGCGATGGCGATATCATCTCCATCGATACGGGAGCCGTTGTCGACGGTTGGGTCGGCGATAACGCTTGGACGTTTTTCGTCGGCACCCCCACGCCCGAAGCCAAGGCTTTGTGCGAGGTCACGCGCGATTGCCTTAAGGCAGCCATCGAGCAGGCTGTTCCCGGTAACCATATCGGGGACGTCGGTTATGCCGTTCAGTCCCTCGCCGAGTCTCACGGTTACGGTGTGCTTCGTGATTATGTGGGCCATGGCATTGGCCGCGTGATGCACGAGGACCCCAACGTTCCTAACTATGGAAAGAAGGGGAGGGGCGTTCGCCTCCAGGCCGGCATGGTCATTGCCATCGAGCCGATGGTTACGATGGGTTCCAACCATGTGAGCACGGGCTCCGACGGTTGGATTGTTACGACCAACGATCACCTGCCCGCCGCGCACTACGAGAACACCGTCGCCATTACCAATGACGGTCCGGTGATTCTCACCACGGATGCCCAAGGTGCTTGGTGCTCCCTCCAAGGCGGAGAAATGTAACAAGTTCCATTTAGTTGTGGAGCCATTACGAAGTTATTACGATGCGTGCATACGTGTTGTAGAATACTCAATCGCTGTCGTTTTCTAGAGAAAGATGATTGCTTGTGAAGAAGGAAGACGCAATTGAGCTCGAGGGTACGGTAAAGGAACCGTTGCCCAACGCCATGTTTAAGGTCGAGCTCGAGAACGGTCATTCGGTTCTGTGCAACATTTCTGGCAAGATCCGAATGAATTACATCCGTATTCTCCCCGGTGACAGGGTTGTCGTGGAGCTTTCCCCGTACGACCTGACCCGCGGCCGCATCACCTATCGCTACAAATAGCGGCACGCATACACGCACTCCATTTCCGAATGCAGGCTTAGCTCAACCTACGGTCGGATTGTGTGTGAAGACCAGCCATAGTTTTAAACGCCTGCGGCTGGGCGAGTAGATAGTAGGGAAGTAGTTTGAGCGCTACCGAAAGGAAGAACGATGAAGGTACGTCCTTCGGTCAAGAAGATGTGCGATAAGTGCAAAATCATTAGGCGCCATGGCAAGGTCCTCGTCATTTGCGAGAACCCCCGTCATAAGCAGCGTCAGGGTTAAGAGAGGAGACTACGTTGGCCCGTATTAATGGTGTCGACCTCCCGCGTGAGAAGCGCGTTGAGATCGGTCTGACCTACATTTACGGCATCGGCCGCACCACTGCGACGAAGATTTGCGTCGAGTGCAACGTTAACGTGGATACGCGCGTTAAGGACCTCACCGAGGATGAGGTTAACGCCATCCGCGATTATATCGATAAGAACCAGATCATGGTTGAGGGCGACCTCCGCCGTGAGCGCAACCAGAACGTCAAGCGCCTTATGGACATCGGCTGCAACCGCGGCCTTCGTCACCGCAAGGGCCTCCCGGTCCGCGGCCAGCGCACCCACACTAACGCTCGTACCCGCAAGGGCCCGAAGCGTCAGATCGGTGCTAAGAAGAAGAAATAAGGAGCGCTAGATAGATGGCTACTGCTAAGAAGAACGTTCGCGCTGCCCGTCTGAAGCGCGCGGACCGTAAGAACATTTCCGTGGGCCAGGCTCACATTCGTTCTACGTTCAACAACACGATCGTTTCGATCACCGATCCCCAGGGCAACGTCATTTCCTGGAAGTCGGCTGGCCAGGTGGGCTTCAAGGGCTCCCGTAAGTCCACGCCGTTCGCTGCCCAGATGGCTGCCGAGGCTGCTGCCAAGCAGGCCATGGAGCACGGTATGAAGAAGGTTTCCGTCTTCGTCAAGGGCCCCGGCTCCGGTCGTGAGACCGCCATCCGCTCCCTCCAGGCTGCTGGCCTCGAGGTCTCGAGCATCCAGGACAAGACCCCCATTCCGCACAACGGCTGCCGCCCCAAGAAGCGTCGCCGCGTGTAACTGAAAGGATCGTATCAATATGGCAATCGACAGGACTCCTGTTCTTAAGCGCTGCCGTCAGCTCGGGATCGATCCCGCTGAGCTCGGTTACAGCAGCAAGAAGGAATCTATCCGTCAGCCCAAGCGCCGTCGCAAGGAATCTGAGTACGGCATGCAGCTGCGCGAGAAGCAGAAGGTCAAGTTCATCTATGGCGTTCTGGAGAAGCAGTTCCACGGCTACTTCAACAAGGCCCGCAAGATGAACGGCGTCACCGGTGAGAACCTCATGATCATCCTTGAGTCTCGCCTCGACAACGTCGTCTTCCGTCTTGGCTTCGCCCGCACCCGCAAAGAGGCTCGTCAGTCCGTCCGTCACGGTCACTTCACCGTGAACGGCAAGCGCGTGGACATCCCGTCCTACCGCGTCAAGGCCGGCGACGTCGTCGCTGTCGGCGAGAAGTTCCGTGACCTCCTCCCCATCAAGGAGGCCCTGATTTCCTCCGAGCGCTTTGAGGTCCCTGGCTGGCTCGAGGTCGATATCGAGAAGCTGTCTGGTAACGTGCTCGCTCTGCCGACGCGTGAGCAGATCAGCGGTGATATCAACGAGCAGCTCATCGTCGAGCTCTACTCTAAGTAGTCCATCCGGGCTGCTGAGGCTGGAGGTAATACATGTCAGAATTCATTAGGCCTCAGGTTCAGGTCGAAGAGATCAACGAGACGTCTGCTCGTGTCTCCGTCGAGCCGCTCGAGCGTGGCTACGGCGATACGCTGGGTAACTCCCTTCGTCGCGTTCTTCTGTCCTCGCTCGAGGGTGCCGCCGTCGAGGCTATTCAGATCGATGGTGCGCAGCACGAGTTCATGACCATCCCTAACATGGTCGAGGATGTCACCGACATCGTCCTGAATGTCAAGGGTCTTGTCTTCAGGGCTCTCGGCACGACCGACGAGGCGACCGCCACCATTTCGGTTGACGGCCCCTGCGAGGTCACCGGTGCGGACTTCTTTATTCCGTCCGAGTTTGAGCTGGTCAACCCCGAGCAGCACATCGCTACGCTCACCGAGGGTGGCCATCTCACCATGAGCATGCGCATCGGCTATGGCCGCGGCTATGTTTCTGGCGAGGCCAACAAGCGCGACAACGATCCCATCGGTGTGATCCACGTCGACTCGCTGTACTCGCCGGTTTCCCGTTGCGCCAAGCTCGTTGAGGCTTGCCGTGTCGGTCAGCACACCGACTACGACCGCCTTGTCCTCGAGATCGAGACCAACGGCTCCATCGCCCCGCGCGACGCCGTGGTCCAGGCTGCCAATATCATCAACCAGCATATGGCCGCCTTTATGAACCTTGCCGAGACCCCCGAGGTCGAGGAGGAGGCTTCGATCTTCGCTCCCGAGGTCACCAACGACAACGCCGAGCTGGACAAGCAGATCGAGGATCTGGACCTTTCCGTCCGTTCCTACAACTGCCTTAAGCGCGCCAGCATTCACTCGGTCCGTCAGCTCGTTGAGTTCTCGGAGAACGATCTGCTCAACATCCGTAACTTCGGTGTTAAGTCGATCGAGGAAGTGAAGGACAAGCTTGAGTCCATGGGCCTGAGCCTGAAGGCTTAATGCTTCGCATATTTGAGGAGAAACTAGACCATGCGTCACAACGTTAAGAAGGGCCTGAAGCTCGGCACCGATGCGAGCCACACCAAGGCCATGAAGAAGAGCCTTGCTAAGGCCCTCTTCGAGAACGACCGCATCAAGACCACCGAGACCCGCGCTAAGGCGCTGCGTTCGGTCGTCGATCCGATCATCACTTGGGCCAAGAAGGGCGACCTGCACTCTCGTCGTCTGGCTATCGCCAAGCTCGGCGATAAGCAGCTCGTTGCCGAGATCTTCGACAAGGCTGCCCAGGGTATGTGGCAGGACCGCAACGGCGGTTACACCCGCATCATGAAGCTCGGTAACCGTAAGGGCGACAATGCTCCCATCGTTATCATGGAGCTCGTCACCGAGCCTTGCACGCCTAAGGCCAAGAAGGCTGCTCCGGCCCCCAAGAAGGCCGCTGCTCCCAAGAAGGTCGAGGCTGCCGAGGAGGCTCCTGCTGAGGAGACCGCTGAGTAGACAATCCGTCTGCATAGGCTATATTCGAGGGGTACGTTCGCGTACCCCTCTTTTTTTGTCGAAATGCCATTGCCTGTTTGTTGGGAGCGCCTATGACCGCGCCGTCTGATTTCAATTCGATTCCCGAGCTCGACGCCACGCTCGTTTTCCGCGTGGCCTACGATGGCTCGTCCTATAGCGGCTTTGCCGAGCAGCCTGGCCAGACGACGGTTGCGGGCGAGCTGCGCCGCGCTATCGAGACGCTCCTGCGCCGTCCGATCGACCTGACGTGCGCAGGGCGCACCGATGCCGGCGTGCATGCGGTGGCGCAGTACATTAGTGTGCCCGTAACGGACGCTGAGCTTGTCCTGACGCGCCGTAGGTGGCTGAGGGCCATGGATGCCCTGCTGCCCAAAGATATCGCCATAAACGAGGTCTACAGGGCCCGTAAAGGCTTTTCTGCACGTTTTGACGCGCGTTCCCGTACGTATACGTACCGTATTGCCGATCGAGATGCGCGCCCCGTGCTGTCCCGCGGTGCGGTGTGGTGGCATCGCTATCCCTTGGATGTTGAGGCTATGTCTGCTGCCTGCCCCGCGCTGCTGGGCGAACAGGACTTTAAAAGCTTTTGCAAGGTTGCCTCGGCCGTTGGCAAGCCCACGCATCGCTGCGTGATGCGTGCCGAGTTTGGCCATGAGATTGCGTTTGGCGAGGACATCCTGACGTTTACCATCGAGGGCAATGCGTTCCTGCATTCGATGGTCCGTACGATCGTGGGCACGCTTGTCGAGATTGGCATGCATCGCCGTGAACCCGAGTGGATGCGTGAGGTCATCGATGCTTGCGACCGTACCGCTGCGGGCCCCACGGCTCCTGCCTGCGGCCTTACGTTTATGGGCGGGGATTACGATCCCGCCGAGCTCGTCGTGCTCGACTAGGGGAGGGCTCTACGCGTCGTGCGTCGACACCCGTCATCTGTGGGCTGCGCGTGTTCAACATCTGTTCTTGGCGTGCAATACAACCGGTGTCTCATTGCTTTTATTGCCGGGGTGTACCATGAACCACGGTTTGATTCATTGCTGTCGAGAGGACGGATAACTTGGTTCGACGTGGCTCGCATCCGCGACTTTCGGTGATCCTTGTGGTAGAAGGTTCGCCCAGCTATGCGATGCGTGCGCTCGAGAGTATCCAGAACCAAGACCTCTACGATTTGCAGATTGTTGTTGTCTGCCGCGATGCTGCGCCCGGTGTGCGCCATTCGCTTCAAGTTGCTGCCGACAGGGACATCCATATTGATTTGATTGACGTCGAGGACGCGAAGCGCGGCGCTTGCCTTCGTGCCGGTTTTGCTGTCTCGCGCGGCTCTCAAATCATCGCTATGAACGCCGATGAGTGGTTTGCTCCGCAGTCCCTTTCCAAGATGGTCGATATCGCGTGCGATACTGCGGCAGGCATAGTGTTCCCCACGGTGTCGCTCGACCGCTATGATGCACATCGAGAACGCCATTCGCGCGTCTTGGATGCTGCCTCTATTGCCATAGAAGACGAGTCTTCTATGGTGACTGGGCTGCCCCAGTTGATTTTGGGCGGCCTAGTCGCTCAGACCTCTGGCGTGATGTATAGCCGTCCGCTGTTTGAGGCATGCCTGTCGCGCGGCAAGGCGTACCGTACGGTTGAGTTTATGGCTTATGCGCTCTCGCAGGCACGATTCGTGTCCGGCTGCGGCGACGCTTGTTTCCACGCGGTGGCACCTAAGCTTACAGATGCCTTTGATCCCACCATGTATGCCAGGATATCCGATGACACTCGAGCGCTCGACGAGCTTGCGGACTCACTCTCGGAAGCAGATAGCGGTGGTCGGCTCAAGCTGGCAAGCCAAAAGTTCTACTTTGCCGGACTGGTCGCCTGCATCGAGAATTTGTGTCTTAGCCCGCATGGAGTGTCGTCAATCGAGCGTTCCGCCCGCATGCGTGATATGCTCGAGGCGCCTCGAACCCGTCAGATGGTCGCCGCGCTCAAGGATAACCATCGGGGACTCGGTTTGTTGTTTGGGCCGATCGCCAGCGCCAAGCCCGCGCGCTGCGTGATGTGTACGCATCTGGCAGCTTTTCTTAACCGGACGGGCGCAAAAACCGCCTAAACGGCTCATTTCGAAACAAATTTGCATAGAATTGTTTCGAAATGCGTTCTTATACACAAAAGCCTTCAAATAGCGTTAAACTATTCAGTCACTGATTGATTGTCTCCGCCATCTTTTGGAGAGAGGGTTTGTATGGCTAAAAAACGCAATGGGCGCCAGGATGCCATTAGAGATATTGTGCGCAATAAGGACGTCCGCACGCAGCGCGTGCTGGTCGATGAGCTCCGCGCTATGGGCTTTGATTGCACGCAGGCGACTGTCTCTCGCGATATTGCCGATATGGGGCTGCGTAAGCTCCCCGAGGGTATCTATGTTCTGGCAGAGGACCTGCACCTGCAGCGTATGGTTTCCGAGCTCGTAACGGGCGTTCTGCGCACCGATAATCTGGTTATGATCAAGGCTCAGCCTGGTACGGCTTCCGGCATCGCCGCCGCCGTTGATGCGGCAGAGTTGCCCGATGTGCTTGGCTCGCTTGCCGGCAACGATACGATTTTGGTTATTGCCCAGACGGCCGAGGACGGCGAGCGTCTCGAGGCGCTGATCAATAAGCTGAGCAATTCTCGCAAGTAGGCGTGCGGGTCGTGCGCTCGGCACTGTGTGCGTGACATGGTGGCTTGTAAGGGGGTATCGACGTTGGTCGGTACCCCCTATATTGTTTGCCGGTATAAAGGCCGTCCACCAGGTCGCTTTAAACTAAAAGGCCCCCGAGCACTTTAATAAGCTGCTCGGGGGCCTTGTTGCTAATGGCCGGATGAATTTCTAGCCAACCGTATCGTCAGGCGTGGGCGAGGGGTCGGGAGTGGGTGTAGGCGTAGGCGTGCCGCCATCGCCGCCGGTCGAACCACCAGTGGAGCCGCCCGTCGAGCCACCGGTCGTACCGGTGCCGCCGGTGGTGTCGCCGCCCGTGGTCTCGGTGGTCGTGGTCGTCGTGGTAGTCGTTGTGGTGGTTTCCTCTTCGTCCTCGTTCTCGTCCTTGTCGTCGTTCTCCGTCTTCTTGGTGTTGTTGGTGCCGTAGAACTTCCAGACGCTGTTGTTCTTGTAGGTGGGCGCCGTTCCGGTCGCAAACTCCTCGCGCTCGGTACCGGTCAGAACGGTGTTCATAAACCGCTTAAAGACAGGCAGGTTGGTGCTGTCGCCCAGCAGGTCCGTGCCGTATTTTTGGATGGGGATCTCGCCCGCGGAATAGCCGGTCCACAGGGCGCACGCCAGCTGCGGGGTATAGCCGCAGAACCACAGGTTAGTGGTGTTGTCGGTGGTGCCCGTTTTGCCGGCATAGGGCTGGTTGACGCTCAGGGCGCCAGCAGCACCCGTACCGCCGCCCTGCATGACGCCGGACAGAACATCGGTGACCGCGGCGGCCTCGCCCTCGGTAAGCACCTGTGAGGGATTGTCCGCGTGCTGGTACAGCACCGAACCGGTACGAGAGTCAATCTCGGTGATGGCGATCGGCTGGCGATAGTAGCCGCCGTTGGCAAACGTCGCGTAGGCGGCGGCCATCTCGAGCGGCGAGATCGAGCCGGTGCCGAGCGTCATGACGGGAACGTCCTCGATGTTGTCCTTGGCGGGATCGATGCCGAGCTTTTTGACGAGTGAGATGATCTTGCTGTTGCCGACGGCTTCCGCCACCTGGATGTAGCCGGTGTTGGAGGAGTATGCCGTTGCCTGCTTAAGCGTGATGTTGCCATAGCTATGGTTGGCGTAGTTTTGGACCTCGGTCGTGGTGCCCTTAGCCTTGAGCGGCGAATTGCAGTTGAGGGTGACGTTGGGGTTCATGCCGTTTTGGATGGCGGTTGCCAGCGTAAAGGCCTTAAAGGTGGAGCCGACGGGACGCTTGGCCGTGGCATGGTTTACGTGGTTCTCGTCGGCGTTGTAGTCGTAGCCGCCCACCATGCACTTGATGTAGCCGGTCTTGGGGTCGACGACGACCATGCCCATATCCAGGCCGTCGAGTGAGAGCGTGTCGAGCTGCTCGCGGACGGCATTCTCTGCCACCTGCTGCATCGTGGGGTCGATGGTGGTCTTGACGGTCAGACCGCCCTTAAAGAGCACGTCGGTCGAGAACTCCTGCTCCAGCAGCTGCTTAACATAGGCGACAAAGTAGGGCTGCGAGTATACGTCGACGCCGCTGCCCGAAATCTCGGTCACGTTGAGGGTGATGGGCTCGGCCTGTGCGGCATCGTGCTCCTCCTGCGTGATGTGGCCCAGGCGCAACATGTTGTCAAGGACCTTGTTGCGACGGGACAGCGCCAGGTCGGGGTTGACCGTGGGGTCGTACTGCGAGGGCGAGTTGGGAAGGCCGATGAGCAGCGCGGCCTCGCTCAGGGTGAGGTCGGCGGCGGTCTTGGACAGATAGGTCTCGGCGGCGGCCTCGATACCATATGCTCCATGGCCGTAGTAGATGGTGTTGAGGTACATCATGAGGATCTCGTCCTTGGAGTACATATCCTCCATCTTGATGGCGATATAGGCCTCGCGCACCTTACGCTCGATGGTCGAGTCGAATTGTTCCTCCTGCAAGATGGTGTTGCGAACCAGCTGCTGGGTGATGGTCGATGCGCCCTCGTGGCCGCCGGTGAGGGTTGCCACCGATGCGCGCGCAATGCCCCAGAGGTCGATGCCGCCATGCTCGTAGAAGCGCTCGTCCTCAACGTCGACAGTGCCCTGCAGCACGTACGGGGACACCTGGTCCTTGGTGATGGACTTGCGGTTTTGAGTGTAGAAGCTCGCGATCTTGTTACCGTTGCAGTCGACGATTTCGGTGGGCTCACTTACCAGATAAGCGTTGGCGTCGGTGTAGTCGGGCAGGTCGGACAGCCAGCGGTTGACGTTGCCGACCATGCCGATGCCAAACGCTACGCTCGCGATAAGCAGAAAGCCCAAAAACGAGAGCAAGATCATGGGAAGGACATGCGTCTTGGAGCGACTGCGTCCCTGTCGTTGGCGAGGACCCATATATTGACCTCCGGGTATGTCGTGCCGGACGGCGGATGTGCCGTCGGGGCAGGATGGACATAAGTTATTACACGATAAACCAAACGGGGCGCGCGAGGCCTCGTGTATGCTGGAAGACGGCATTTTTCAGAGTGAATGCATACCTTGGTAAGGAGTTTGTCGATGGCGATTCGGACGATGGAGCCGAGCGGACAATACAAGACTGGATTGGATGCTGCCGGTGCGGCGCTGCCCGAGCTGCTGGCGCCGGCGGGCGGGCTCGACCAGATGCTTGCGGCCATCGCCGCGGGCGCCGATGCCATCTATGCGGGGTTGGGCGGCTTTAACGCCCGTGTGAGCGCCCATGGCTTTACGGATGACGAGTTTGCGCGCGGTTGTGCCGTGGCGCATGCCCATGGCGTGCGTGTGTACGCGACGCTCAACGTGTTCGTGTTTGACGATGAGCTGTCCGACGCGGTGGTGTTGGGAGCTCATGCACTGGAGCTGGGTGCCGATGCTCTGATTGTCGCCGATGCCGGGCTGGCTTGTGTACTGCGCACGGCGATTCCCGGGGTCGAGATTCACCTGTCCACGCAGGCGGGCGTTCATAGCGAAGGCGCCGTGCGGCTTGCCGCCGATGAGCTGGGGGTCGAGCGCGTGACGACGGCACGCGAGCTGACGGTCGACGAGATTGCGGCGCTATGTGCCACGGGTGTGCCCATCGAGGTATTCTGCCACGGTGCGATTTGCATCGGCTATTCGGGGGCGTGCGAGTTCTCTGCCCTTCGACGTGGCCGCTCTGCGATGCGCGGTGATTGCACGCAGCCGTGCCGTCTATCCTATGACTTGGTGGACGAGGCTGGGCAGAGCGTTGTCGCCGTCGAAGGGGATCGCCTGTTGTGCCCGCGCGACTATCTGGGTATTGCGCATCTGCCCGAGCTTGTAGATGCCGGCGTGGCGTCGCTCAAAATCGAGGGGCGCATGAAGAACCCCGATTACGTATTCAACGTGGTGCGGGCGTGGCGCCGGGCACTCGATATGCTGTGCGACGGCGCGTGGGACCCCGATGCCGTGGAAGAGCTTGAGCGCGAGCTGGGAAGGTCGTTTAACCGTGGGTTTACCGATGCGTACCTGCGAGGGCGTTCGGGTGCCGAGCTGATGAGCTTTGAGCGCGCAATTAACCAGGGCGTGCGCGTGGGGCGCTTGGTCGCTGTGGGCCACGAAGAGGTGACCGTTGAGCTCGACGCCGCCGCGGCGGCGGGTGACACGCTCGAGATTCGGTTTTATCCGGGTGTCGACGCGCGTCCCGATGTGCCCAAGCGCTGGCCGCAGGTGCCCTGCCCGGTGGATACCGCAGCGGGGAAGCGCGTCGTCGTGCATTGCAAGCGTAAGGTGGACACGGGCTGCGAGGTGTACCTGATTCGCAGCGCCGGCGTGTTGGATCAGACGGCGGCGGTGTTGGAGCGCATGCGGGCCGAGGCGGATGCGATTGCGCCCGTTGCGCGTGCCGTTGAGGTGCTGCCCTTTGAGGGCGTTGCGGTGGATGGCGGTGCGTCCACGGAGTTGGTGGAGTGCGCGGTTCCCACTCGCATGGTTTTTGCTTGGCAGCTGATGGATGCCGACCCGCGCGGAGAACTTGATTTGTCCGACGCCGTTGTGGTGCTTGACGAGGTGTGCCGCACGGGTGACGCTGACTGGACCCGCTCACTGATACAGCGTGCCGGGCGCGTCGTCTGCCGCAACCTGGGACAGGTGGTGATCGCTCGCGAGCTGGGCGTGACGTTTGACGTGGCGGCGCCGGTGTTCTGCGCGAATCGGGCCACGCTTACCTGGCTGCGCGGACTCGGTGCGGGGCGGGTGTGCTTGCCGGCGGAGTTGCTCGGCAATGATGCGGAGCGTATTGCCGAACTGGCCGCTGAACCCGGCGTCTTGGGTCCGGTCGACGCCGACCGTCCCGAGCTTATGGTGTGCGAGCACTGCCTGCTGACCGCCGAGGGCGTCTGCGCCACCGATGCGACGGGACAGGTTCGTTGCCGCGACTGCTTGCGTCGTCGGCAGGTACGCTATCTGGTCGAGCGTGACGGTACACGTCTGCCAGTTGCCATTGACGCATGCGGCAGGACGAGGATTTTCCTGTCGTAGGTGCTGCGTCGCGTCAGTTTGTTATCATAAGAGAGTTTATGGACTTCCAGCACCGCCGTTTTCGGCGAGGGTGCTATAGCAAAAGGAGGATACCCAATGCTGTCTGTTGACGAGCAAATGCGTATCATCACCTCGGGCGCCGCGCAGATCGTTCCCGAGGCCGACCTTCGCAAGAAGCTTGAGAAGGGCGAGCCCCTCAACATCAAGCTCGGCGTCGACCCCACCAGCCCCGACCTGCACCTGGGCCACGCCGTGCCGCTGCGCAAGATGCGTCAGTTCCAGGACCTGGGCCACAACGTCACCCTCATCATCGGCAACGGTACCGCGTTGATTGGCGACCCTTCGGGCAAGAATTCCACCCGTCCGCAGCTTTCGCAGGAGCAGATCGAGGCCAATGCCGAGACCTACGTGAGCCAGGCCATGAAGATCCTGGATCCCGAGAAGACCACCATCGTGCACAACGGTGACTGGATCCTTTCGATGGATCTGGCCGGTCTGCTGCAGGTGTGCTCCAAGTTCACCGTCGCCCGCATCCTCGAGCGCGACGACTTTACCAAGCGCTACCAGTCTCAGACGCCGATCGCCCTGCATGAGTTCCTGTATCCCGTGATGCAGGCTTTCGACTCCGTGCAGATCAAGGCCGACGTCGAGATGGGCGGCACCGATCAGCTCTTCAACCTGCTCGCTGGCCGTGAGCTCATGGAGAAGATGGGCATGGAGCCGCAGATCGCGCTCACCATGCCGCTGCTCGAGGGCACCGATGGCGTGCGCAAGATGTCCAAGTCCTATGGCAACTACATCGGCCTGACCGACGCTCCCAAGGATATGTTCGGCAAGACCATGTCCATCCCCGACGAGATGATCGGCAAGTACTATCGTCTGGCCAGCTCGCTCACCCCGGCCGAGGTCGACAAGATCGACGCCGCCCTGGCCGATGGTTCTGCCGACCCCTACGAGCTCAAGCGCGCTCTGGGCCGCGACCTGTGCGACACCTACCACGGCGCCGGCGCCGGAGACGAGGCTCAGGCCGAGTTCGACCGCGTGTTCAAGGAGGGCCAGCTTGCCGACTTCCCCGAGAAGCATGTCGAGCTGACCGTCAACGACGAGGGCCAGATCTACCTCGCCGGCCTGCTCAAGAACTTGGGCCTTTCGGCGAGCGCCGGCCAGGCTCGTCGCGATATCGACGGCGGTGGCGTCAAGATCAACGGCAAGGCCGTGGCTCGCAAGAGCTACAACATCGATCCCAGCGCCCTCAAGCTGGGCGACACCCTTTCTGTGGGTAAGCGCAAGGGCTTCAAGTTGATTTAGTTCCGCCGTTCTACCGAACGGCGGACCGGCCGACGCTGCGCGGGCCGCATTTGGACAATCTGACGTTCAACTTCAAGGGCGCGACCAGAAGGTCAGCGCCCTTTCGTTTCACGTCACCTTGTCTCAAATGCGACCCGCTCGCTGGCGATGCCAAAACATCGGCGCTTCCGTGGTTGGCACTTGGGGACGTTCCTTTTGTGCCGGCACTTTGGGACACTCCTTGTCATTGGTGCAAAGTAACCTGCCCCCATTGCGCCAAGCGGCGTGTGCCGTTAAGCGGAGAGGCGTATTGTTGACCCATCGTTTGGGCATACAATGGCTATTGGCTTGCTGCGGTGAAGGTCTGTCCGCTCCGCAGCTTTTTTCTACGGTTAAAGGAGTATGTATGTCCGTTGAGGTCATGAGGTCTGTGATCGAGGCCGCCGAGGGCCGCGTGCCCGTCGACACGCTGTTTACCAATGCGCAGATCGTCGACGTGTATGGCCAGCGTGTGGCGCCCGGCAGCGTTGCCGTCAAGGACGGTGTGATCGTCGGCGTGCTCTACGATGGTCGCGACGATGTCGCTGGCACCTACGAGGCTGCCGAGGTTATCGACTGCCAGGGTCGCTATCTCGCTCCCGGTTTTATTGACGGGCATCTGCATATCGAGTCTTCGAACATCCGTCCCGCCGAGTATGCTCGCATGGCCGCGACGCGCGGTACTACCACCGCCATTGCCGACAGCCACGAGATTGCCAATGTTGCCGGTCTCGACGGCTTGCGCTTTATGATCGAGGACGGCCGCCGCGCACCCATCTCCATCAAGTACATGATGCCTTCGTGCGTGCCCGCGCTGCCCGACGAGCAGGCCGGTGCCGTTATTTCGGCTGCCGATATGCAGGCGTTTTTTGCCGAGCATCCGGGCGATGTCTTTGGTCTGGGCGAGATGATGAACCTGCCGGGCGTCTTTATGGCCGATCCCGAGACCTGCGCTCGCATTGACGCTGCCAATCAGACGCCGTCCAAACAGGTCGACGGCCATGCTCCGCTTGTTGCCGGCAAGGATCTCAACGCCTATGCCGCAGCGGGTATTATCGCCGACCACGAGTCGACGATTCCCGAGGAAGCGCTCGACAAGCTATCCCGCGGCATGTATGTCATGCTGCGCGGGGGCACCTGCAGCCATGACCTTGCCAACCTGTCGCCTATGCTGCTGGAAAACCCCGCCCGTGCTCGCCGTTGCTGCTTTGCGACCGACGACCGCGCTCCCTCCGACGCGCTTTCGACCGGCATGATCGACAACGCCTGCCGCGTGGCCATCGAGGCCGGCATCGACCCGGTGGTCGCCATCTCCATGGCGTCTCTTTCCACGGCCGAGGCCTTTGGCCTGGACCACGGCTGTCGTGACCCGCATGAGCTCCGCGGCGCGATCGCTCCGGGCAAGCGCGCCGACCTGCTGGTGCTCGATGACCTGACCTTTGCCACGGCCCCGCATCGCGTGTATGCCGCCGGTGCGCTCGTGGCACAGGACGGCGCCTTTGTGGGCGAGGTTGCGCCCGAGACCGCTGAGGTCGCAGCGCTTGCCGATGAGCTGCGTGCTTCCGTTAAGCTGCCGAAGCTTTCGCTTGACGTGTTCGATTATGCCTTTAAGCCGGGCGAGGCGGTTATTGATGTGATCCCTGGCATGGCTATCACGGGCATGGTTCGTCCCGAGACTGACGAGGACTTGCGTCGCATTATGCTTATCGAGCGCCATGGCCGCGGCGTGTCGCTGCAGGCCGAGGGCGTCGACGGCGACGGTCCCGCCGGCATGGGGCTCGTCGGCAAGCATATCGGTCGCGGCTGGGTGCGCGGCTTCACCATCACGGGCGGTGCCATTGCCTCCACGATCGGCCACGACTCGCACAACGTGTGCGTGGTGGGCGACAATGCGGCGGATATGATGGCTGCCGTTGAGGCCGTGGGCCAGGGCGGCCACGTGCTGGTGCGCAACGGCGAGGTCGTGGCGCGCATTCCGCTGGCGCTCGGTGGCCTTATGAGCGAGGGCACGGCCGAGGATGTTGCCGCGCAGCACGACGACTTTATGGTCAAGGCGCGCGCCATGGGTATTGAGCCGCCGCTCGACCCCATCATGGGCATCATCTTCCTGCCCCTGCCGGTCATCCCGACGCTCCGCATCCGCCCCGAGGGCATGTTCGACGTCACAACCTTCACCTACGCCGACTAGTCATCGGGGACGTTCTTAAACGACTAGTCATCGGGGACACTCTTTGGCGGGCTGCCTGACGCCGCGACCGTAGGACCTCTGGCATGTGTGAGCTATTTGCCAGGTCCTTGTAACGTTTACGCCCGCGGAGTCTTATTTGAGCTCCCTTTGGGTACGTTGGAATCGGATACGCGTCTGATTCCAACAAGCCCGAAGGGAGCTTTTCTATGTTTAAACTGATTGCATCCGATATGGACGGCACACTGCTTGACGAAAACGGCCAGGTGCCTCCCGAGACCTATGAACTGATTCTGGCGCTACACGAGCATGGCGTGCATTTCGCCGCATCGTCAGGTCGTCGCTACGATCGCCTGTGCGAGTTCTTTGCGCCCGTTCGCGACAAGATGGACTTTGTCGCCGCTAACGGCGCCCAAGTCTACGCCGACGGTAAGATGGTAGACCGTGAGGTGTATTCCCACCTGGCGATTCGAAGGCTCGCCCAAGCCGTCAGGACGTTTCCCAATCTGCATCTTGCGCTCTTTGACCGAACCAAGTCCTTCCTGCTCGATGACGAGTGCAAGTTCGTGCGTGAGGTCGATAAGGACCTTCCCAATGCCGAGCGCATTTGGGAGCTGCCCGATCCCAGCGTAAATATCATCAAAGCGAGTATCTTTTGCGACGACAGTGCGGTTATGGACAGTGCGTACGTGCTACAGCGCGAACTCGGTCAGCTCTTTACCTTTGCGCCTTCGGGCAACGCGTGGATTGATGCCATGCAGCCCGGTGTGTCGAAGGCCTCGGGTATTGCACAGCTCGCGGAGCATTACGGCATTGGGCGCGACGAGGTCATGGCGTTTGGCGACTCGATGAACGACTACGAGATCATTCGCTTTGTCGGCACGGGCTGCGCGATGGAAAACGCGCGCCCTGCGCTCAGGGCGGTTGCCGATCGCGTGGTGGGTCGTAACCGCGACCACGCCGTTCAGCAGGAGCTCCGTCGCGTGCTGGAGAGTCTCTCCTAATCCGGCAGATGGGGACGTTCTTTTTCTGCCGGCAGTGGGGGACAGTCCTTGCAGCTTTTTGCGAAGAGTGTCCCCAGTGACTAGTCGTTTAAGAACGTCCCCAGTGACTAGGCGAGGGCGGCCATGATGGTGCGGGCGACGCCGTCGTGGTCGTTGTCGTATTCGGTGATGGCGTCGGCGGCCTCGCGGTCTTCGGGCTCGGCGTTGATCATGGCCATGCCATGGCCCGCTGCCTGCAGCATGGGGATGTCGTTGATGTTGTCGCCGAACGCCCAGGCGTCGGCGAGACGCTCGCCCAGATGCTCACACAGCCACGTGAGGGCCGTTCCCTTGGTGGCGCCCTCGCCCATGACCTCGATATTCATGGCGTAAGAACGCGTGACCTCAATGCCTCCGAGCGTGTCGAGCGCCGCCGCGATGGCGTCGCGATCGGCCGGGTCGTGCCAGTACATGGCGATGCGTTCGAGCGTCTCGACTTCGTCGATCTTGCTGTCGATATCCATGTCGATCGGTGTTCGTGTGCGCTTGAGCGAAGCCGCGATGTGGGGATCGCCGCCGCAGAACTCATCTAGGCGCCCGTAAAGCGAACGGGGGAGGAAACACTGTCCATCCGCGAAGATATCGAAGGTCACATCGTGGCCGGCGGCAATGCGATGGATGCGGTGGGCAATGCCGCAATCGAGCGGACGGCTCAAGATGCACGTGGCGCGCGAGGCGTCGGTGGGCACATCGTCGTCGAGCTGCCAGACGCTGGCGCCGTTGGCGCAGACTGCGTAGTGCACGGCGGGATGGGCGAGAATGGGCTCAAAGATTCCCGACAGCGGACGCCCCGTGCAGGGAACAAACTCGATGCCACGACGTGCGAGCTCGTCGAGCATTGTCCAGGTGGCATCGCTCATCTGCTTATCGCTCGTCAGCAGCGTCCCATCCATATCGGAAAACACAATCATTTGATGCAGCCCTTTCTACTGGCATAAAAAGCGTGGCCGAGGGCTTGGGTCCCTGGCCACGCTCGAGTTCTATAACGGTCCGCGTCCTAGCGGTCGGCGAGCGGCTTGTACTCCAGCGGCTCGATCACCGGACGATAGGCGGGGCGGATGATACGGTGCGCGCAGAAGAGCTCTTCCATGCGGTGCGCCGACCAGCCGGCCATGCGGGCGACGGCGAATAGCGGCGTAAAGAGCGTCTCGGGCACGCCGAGCATCTTGTAGATAAAGCCCGTGTACAGGTCGATGTTGGCGCAGATGGGCTTGGTCATGCCGTGGTCGCGCATGACCTGGGGTGCCAGGCGCTCGATACGCTCGATGAGTGCGAACTCTTCGCCCAAGTCCTTCTTGGCTGCCAGTGAGCGCGCGTAACGGCGGCAGACCTCGGCGCGCGGGTCGCTGAGCGTATAGACGGCGTGGCCCATGCCGTAGATGAGGCCCGTGCCGTCGAAGGCCTGCTTGTCGAGGATCTTGCCCAGGTAGGCCGCGACCTCGTCCTCGTCCTCCCAGTTGGAGACATGCGCGCGGATGTCCTCGTGCATAGACACGACCTTGGCATTGGCGCCGCCGTGGCGCGGGCCCTTGAGCGAGCCGATAGCCGCGGCGTAGGCGGAATACGGGTCGGTGGCCGAAGACGACAGCACGCGGCAAGCGAAGGTGGAGTTGTTGCCGCCGCCGTGCTCGGCATGCAGCATGAGCATAACGTCGAGCAGCATCGCCTCATCGCGGGTGAACGCCATGCCGCCGCGCAGGACCTGTAGGATGGTCTCGGCGGTGGAGAGGCCGGGCGTGGGGTGCGGCACGTGAACTTCGGAGCCGCGAAGCTTGGCGACCGAGGCCATGTGTGCGAAGGCGGCGATGCGCGGGAGACGTGCGAGCATGGAAATGGCGACGTCGATTTCGTGCTCGGGCGTGATCACGTCTGGTTCGGCATCGAAGGCGTAGAGCAGCAGCACGGCGCGCTGAAGCACATTCATGATGCTCGACGACACCGTGGTCATGGGAAACTCTTTGACGTACTCGTCGCTCAGATGTCTAAAGGCACCTAGGCGCTCGCAGAAGCCGTCGAGCTCTTCCTTGTTGGGCAGCGAACCCGTGATAAGCAGATAGGCGACTTCTTCGTAGCCGTAGCGATTCTCGGCCTGAGCATTGTTGACCAGATCCTCGATGCTGTAGCCGCGAAGCGTGAGCTTGCCCTGATCGGGCACGACCTTTCCGTCGACCTTGTTGTAGCCGTGCACATCCGAGATACGAGTGAGGCCCGCGACCACGCCCGAGCCGTCGGCATTGCGCAGGCCGCGCTTGACATTGTGCTCTTCGAATAAGCCCTCGTCATAAGGGTCGGTCGGCAGGCCGTGGTAGAGGCTTTCGCTCTCAGGCGAAATCTGGCGGCTTGCTTCGTAATCCAGAACCAGTCGGCTCAAGTGGTCATCGAAGCGGTAATAGATTTTCTTGGCGTCGTAGGCCATGCGCGCTCCTCTCCGGGCCGCATCGGGGTGGCTTGCATGGGCATGCGCGCGTCAGGCTATCCCCGGCGGCTTGCTCGCTACAGGCGGTACATAAAGTTAAAGACATCCTCGCGCTGGATGGACACGTTGACGCCCGAAAGCTCGCCGGCCTCGGCCAGGGCCTTCTGCAGCTCGGCGAAGTCGAGCTTGGACTCGGCGGTGTCGGCCAGCATGGTCATGGTGAAGATGTCCTCGATAATGGACTGCGTAATGTCGCGGATGTCGACGTTGGCCTCGCCCAGAACACGGGTGACGCCGGCGACGATACCGGGGCGGTTCTTGCCAAGGACGGTGATGACGATGCGGGAGGACGAGATCTCGGCCATGGGAAACCCTTTCGCGTGATTGCGGCGCGCGCGGGGCGCTCCGCTACGGTACAGTGTTCATCATTGTACCTGTCTGGCGCAAAAAAGGCGCGCTCGCTGCGGCGTTACATGCCTGCAACATGAGCGTAAGGGGGAAGGCCGTACGGGGAAGAGCCGTCTGGCGCGTGTCCGGCTCGTGTTGGGTTGATTTCCGATCTCAGCCGAACACATTGAGCGGACAGGCCGTTCCCGCAGTCAGCCGAACGCCTCCGACGGCTGATTCCGAACTGGAAGCGGAGGGCATCCCCGCCCTTCGGTAGGGGATACCGCTCCGCGGCGCATGCCGCGGGCGGCGCCCCTATCGGACCACCGTGACCTCAGTTGGGATGGGCCCAGCACTGCCGCGTACTCGGTGAGCTAGAGCCAACTGTTCGTCTTCACGTCGCGTATGGCGATATTTCGGTCGTCCGGCTCGGTGATGCCGTAGCCGAACGCCTGGAGCGTCTCGATGGACTCCTGGATCCTCTGTTGGAACATGGGACCCGGATCGACCCTCGGCCCGAGGTGCCCGCGCCAAAGGCACGGCGTGGCGCGCAGCATGTTATGGATTTTGGAGATGGGCTCGATGTCGGCGTAGACGTTGAGCGTCGCCATGGCGTCCTTGTGGCCGAGGATCGATTGGAGCGCCTTGATATCGCCGCCTTGGCGGATCCACTGCGTTGCGAACGTGTGGCGAAGGCCGTGGAACGTGATCAGCTCGTCGTTGGTGCCCATGAGGCCGTTGGTCTCCGAGAACGTCTTGAACGCCCTGCGGATATAGCTTGTCGTCGCGAAGGTCGCGCCCGGCTCCGACAGGATGTAGCAGTCCCCGATCTCGACCGCCCCGGTAAGGCCGCGCAAGCGCAGCTTTCCGCAGTCGATCTCGTGGGTCTCCTTCAGGAAGGGGAGTAGGCCGACCGGGTCGATGGGGATACCCCTGGCGTCATGGGTCTTGGTGTCCTTGATGAACGAACCCATTCCCTTCGCGTACGCCACCGAGTGTCTGATCGAGATCAGGCCCGTCTCGAAATCCACATCGCACCACCGAAGGCCGCAGACCTCGCCGATTCGCATCCCCGTGTGCAGGGCGAGTACGACCGCCCTCTAATCCTCGGCGGACCAATCGAGTCCGAACTCCTTTCGGGCATCCTCTTCGCTCATGACTTCGAGAAGGTCTCCGGGTTGGCAACGAAGGGCGAGGCATAGCTGCTCGAGTGTGTTGAAGCGAATGCCGCGAATATGCCCTTTTTTAATACGGGACAGGTTCACGGGCGTGGTTCCAATCCTTTCGGCAAGTTCGTTCGAGGAAATCTTTCGCTCGGCCATGATCTTGTCGAGGCGAACAATTACGGGCATGGCGTTTCCTTATGCAATCTCGTCGGAGTCGAGGTACAGCTCTCGGGCGTACAAGAAGAGCTGGGAAAGCATGAACAGGACGATGCCGAGAACCAGAGAGGTCCAATCGAATGATGAAGCGATCTCTTGGGCGCCGACGGCCCCCTCGCCGCCAAACATCGAAACGGAGGTTTTGAGTGAGCCGGCGTAGAGGCTGGTGGCAGCTTGAACAACGAAGAGAATGCCGAGCACCTTCAAGCATGTCGCAGACCCTTTCTTGAAGGGGTCTCCGCTCTTGATCGTCCACACGAGAACGGCGCTGAGGATGGTCGTAGCGATACCGATGACGGCAGGGACCAATGTCGAGATCGCAAGGGCTGGATACGCGGGGGAGTCTGCAATTACAGGGTTGTCGAGCACTTCGATTGCTGGCTTTAAGGAGAACGCCACTTGTGCGATGGCGGTGGCGCAAAGGGTCGCAGAGGCTATCGCACATGCGATGCGGAAGGAATGAAGCCGGGGAGTGCGATTGTCGGAACTCATAATAACCTCCGAAGAATTTAAAAGACTCAGGTTACTTTTTAACAGTTTATGTTAAATTGACTTTGCCGGCAAGTAATAAGGGCCGAGCATTTTGTTCGGCCCCTCTGTTCCGACTGGATGAGGTTAAGGTTGGCGATGAATATGCTCAAAATCTCGAAGGCGATCTTTAGGTCGCTTCTCTCCTCCAGGTCGCTCTGTGTTGTCGTTGTTGCGTTGATGGTTCTTTGTGCTCTGCCCGTCTTCAGGAGCGCGGCTGGCATCGACGGACGGGTCGAATACCTCGAGTCGGGAATAACCCGTGTTGAGCAGGAATTGTCAGCATCCTATGCGGATGCGCTTGTGAATGCGGGGGAGGACGGTGTCTATACCTCTTCATCAAGCATGCCCGCGCTTCTGTACCCTCTTGCCGCGGGACGTCTTATCTTGGCACCGCTCTCTCCCCTACTTCCGTTTCTGCAGATATCGGATGGAGAGTACACCTATTATGACGGATCGAAGGAGTACTTGCTATGGGTCGCAACGGCCGTTGCCGTCTCGTTCCTTGCCGCGCGTCTTAACAAACGTGAAAAGCTCATCATCCAGGCACCGATGGGCGAGCTGGGTAGACTTGTTGCATCGAGCGTATGGGCGAGTGTTTTTGCAATGCTTGCCGTCCTCGCCATCAATCTTCCAGGGATAATCGCCGCGCTTGTGAAGAATGGCCCGGGCTCGCCGTTCTATCCGATAGGCTACATTCAATATGCGACTCCGGTTATCAAACCGGCTTGGCTGGTGTTCGCGCAGACGGCCATCATGCAATTCTTGGTGGCAGCGTTCATCTCGCTTGTCGTTCACCTTGCCGTGAAGATTGCCAATAACCCTACGCTTGGAATCGTGTTCGTATGTGCCCTGATGGGGGTGACGATGGTTCCCGGGTATTACGGAAGATCCATCGCTTTACGTGAGTTCGCCCTGTTGAATCCCCTTACGTATGCGAACACTGAGTTGACCGTCGGCGCCTATAGCCCGTACCCGACAACGCAGATAGTGAATCTGCCTGGACTTTGCTTCGAGCGTGGCGCGATTGCCCTCGTATGCGCAATCGGGATCGAGGTGCTGGCAATTAGCCTGCTTTGCGTTGCTGGAAAGAGCGGCTGCGCGTGCCCGATATCCCCGATTTGTCTTGAGAGAGGTTCCTTCACTGCATCGAGAACGGCAACTCGTTCGAGCGCTTGTGCCTCCGCCGTTGCATACGTAAGAACGATGGGGAAACTGCTCCTGCGTTCTCCTACCCTCGCCGTATGCGCGATTGCAATGTCGACGACGATGCTGGCCCCGGCTCTGGTCGAGATGTTTCCTGACGCTGATAACGTTTCCGCTGTTCGGTATAGGGATGGGGAGCTCCGTTCAATAGATCGGTATCTAGAGCAGAACGCTGCGAATATGGACGTCGAGGGCAAAGCGGCCCTGGAAGACATGCGGGATGCTCTTTCGGGTTTCGTGTACGCGCCTATGCCTGCGGAGGGGTTTCGAAGCCTTGCGACGTACGAGCGCGCTCGAGGTGAGCTGGGCGCGGCAGATGCGACTCTCCTGCAATCGATCGGAATCGAGCCGGAGACTCCTTCTCGTGCGGAGGCGCGCGCCCTTCTGCTTGAGTCGATCGCGAGCTTGCCGGACCCCAAGGTTTACGAGTTAAGTACGAAGATGCCCCCATTAATCCTCCTTTCGTATCTCCAGGCAGCGCTTCCCTCCTTATTTTTGCTGTTGCCCGTGGTTGTCACATCGCTCGCGTGCACCCACCTGCAGTGTCGTTCCCTTCTGGTTCTCCAGATCCCCGCAACAGCGCATGTGCGTTTTCTGACGGCTGTTGCGCTGGCTCTCCTGCTTGGCTTGGTGCTGCTTTTGGTGTCGATGGTTCCCGCTGTCGTTGTGTCCGTGATTAAGAACGGTGCGGGTGGATCGGAGTATCCCGTCGCTCTCATTCGGGCGGGAGCTTCGACAACGTCCACGGTGGGGGAGGCGGTGTTGTGCAGTATTCCGTTGCTGGTCATGGCATACGGCGTGATTTCCGTCGTCGCTGCGTTGACAGCAGCGATTAGCCGCAACCCCGTTGTCACCGGAATGGTTTGCGCGGTTCTCTTGGTGTTGGGTTCGTTGAGCGCTCATGTTGAAAGCGTGGGCATGGGCGTCGCGCTGCTGGCTCCATTCGCCTCGTTTGATCCCGCTTCCCAGGTGGGGACGATTGGGTTCCTTGGGCGAGGGACGAACGCGATGCCTTTTGGAGAGGTCGTCGGCGCATCGGGCGCTCTGCTGGTGGTCTTGGGCGCCGTATCTCCGTTGATGGTGCGCCTGAGTGTTCCAAAGATCGAAAGGGGATGATCTCGATGATTGACCTTCAAACGCTGACGATCTCTTATGGAAAGAAGGTGCTCGTAGATTCGGTGAACGCTGAGTTTGCCCCGGGTACGGTCTACGGTCTCGTCGCTCCGAACGGGCATGGAAAGACGACGTTGCTGCGTGCGATGGCAGGTTTGCCGGGTCCTCGCGTGGACGGGAGCATCGTTCTGGATGAGGTGCAGGGTACGGGTGCGAGAGAGGTCCGTTCTATGATCTTCTATGCACCTGGTGAGGGGACGCTGCTGTATCCCGGATTGCGTGCGGAAGATCACCTCAAGATGGTTTGCGATATGTGGCCGCATGCTCGCGATATCGAAGAGATAGTGGAACAAACGCAGATAGGCGAGTTCGCGAAGATGAGGATCCGCACTCTGAGCCAGGGCATGAAGCAGCAGCTTACCCTGGCGATTGCGTATGCGACGGGCGCGCGGTACCTTCTATTAGATGAGCCCATGAACGCGCTCGACCCCAGCAGGGTGGACTTGCATTCCGAGATTCTCAGGAAGCTGGCCGATTCTGGTACGTGCATCATCATGTCATCCCACATCTTGGATTCGGTCGATAGGCTGTGCGATGAGATTCTGTTTTTGAAGGATGGGAGGCTCATTAGAAGCATTCCGCAAGATGATGCTGCGCCGAAGTCTCCTGGATCCCATTTCGCAAAGCCTGCCGGACGCGCCAAGGGTGCGCTAAGCACGTATCGGCGACTCTACGAAAAGGGCGGGTAGAAATGCAAGTTAAAAATCTATGTGGTCAATGTGATACCGTTGAACCCGCATATCGATACCGCTCAGCCATTCGCCTCGCCCCCGTCGCACGTATCTTCATCCGGTCTGTCATTATTAATCCAACGATGCTTTGAGGAACGTAGGTGCTTCTAAATGTACTGTCGACTTCTTCTCAAACTAATCCTAAGAGACAGGGCCGTATGGATTTGTACGCTCGTTCTCGCTGCAGCCTTCTCCATCCCCATTGCGTTCAATTCACCCATCTACGGGCCCTTCTTTATGAAACAGGGCATGCAGGGCTTTGTCGACGCATTCAATACGCGCGCGCCCCAGGCCAGCGGCACAGACCTATCTCCAGAGCAGCAAAATGACGCGGAGCTTGCAAGATACGCGAACGCCGCCCTTGCCGCTCAAACC
>CABUTO010000013.1 GCA_902494535.1 uncultured Collinsella sp. | reverse complement strand
GCGGTGGGCCCCATGCCGTCCTCCGTCGCCAGGAGGAAGAGCTCGACCTTCTCCCTGCTGTACATGCGAACCTCCAGTCCGGACCGCCCCGCGGTCCAACTTTCTGTCCGCACCCCCAATTCAGTCCCTATTTCACCGCAACTTATAAAAGGGCATAGAGGGGCTGCCTATCGAGTCTTTGTCGCGAATAGTTCATCAGCCAGAATTCCTTTCAGCCGACATTACTCTGGTCCGACTGGGTTTCCGCAGCTTGCTCGCCCACAGGGGCCCGTGCGCGGCCTGTGAGATTTATCGCGAGTTCCGCACGAGCCGAAGAGCACTTAATGTGCTCTTCGTGCGAGCAGGACTGTAGAGCAGGAAATCTCACTGGCCGCGCCCGGCCCCCCCCTGTGGGCGAGCAAGCGGACGACAAACACATCTGTCCAACAATTCGTCCGAAACATAATGAAAAACCGTTTGATGTGAGTTAATATAAACAACGTCGTGAATCTGACTCCTGCCACATGCATGACAGGGGTTAAACACAAAAAGGAGTCAACTATGGTTTCTGAGAAGGCTACCCTCGTTAATCCTCAGGGTCTGCACATGCGTCCGGCTGGTCTGTTCGCCTCCACCATGGGCAAGTACGCCTGTGACGTGACGGTCGTCACCCCCGAGAAGGAGGTCAACGGCAAGTCCCCGATGGCCCTCATGGCTGCTGGTATCCCCTGCGGCACCGAGGTCGAGGTCAAGTGCGACGGCGCCGACGAGGCCGAGGCTCTGGCTGCTGCCATCGAGCTCATCAAGAGCGGTCTTGGCGAGTAGAACTCAAACGGGTCGCATGTTGAACAACTAAGTTCATATTTGGGGGCGCAGTGACCTGTTGTAAGGTAACTGCGCTCTTTTGTCATGGATATGGCAAAACGCTTTATCACATGACACGGAGAGAGGAATGGGAATGTATCAGGGAGTCAACGCTTCCGAGGGCATCGGTATCGGCACCGTCATGGTTGCCGTCGATCCCGACTTGACGTTTGAGCCGCACGAGGTTGCTGATTCGGCAGCAGAGAAGGAGCGCTATCAGTCCGCTCTTTCGGTCTTCTGCGAGAAGACCCAGGCTCAGGCCGACCACATGAAGGAGACGGTGGGCGAGGCCGAGGCCGAGATCATGAGCGGACACATTGTCCTGGCTCAGGACCCGGGCATGACCGACGCCATCAACGCCGCCATTGACGGCGGTACCTGCGCCGAGCAGGCGCTCATGGACACCTCGACCATGTTCGAGAACATGTTCCTGTCTATGGACGACGAGATGTTCCGTCTGCGCGCGGCCGACATCGCCGACATCCGCACCGGTATTCTGGCCGAGCTGCTGGGCAAGGAGGTCGTCGACCTCTCCGTCCTGCCCGAGAACACTGTCGTTGTCGTGCACGACCTCACGCCGTCCATGACCGCCACGATCGATAAGGCCCACGTTGCCGGTATCGTCACTGAGACCGGTGGCCGCACGTCGCACTCCGCGATCATTGCGCGCGCCCTAGAGATCCCGGCTGTCCTTTCGGTTTCCAACAGCTGCACCGCGCTGCGCAACGGTATGACCGTTGTCGTCGACGGCGGCAAGGGTATCGTCGAGGCCGATCCCGATGAGGAGACGCTCGCTGCCTATACCGCCAAGGCCGAGGCCTTCGCTGCCGAGAAGGCGGCCCTCGAGGCCTTCCGTGGCAAGCCGTCCGTGACTGCCGATGGCATCAAGAAGATCATCGCTTGCAACATCGGTAACCCCGATGACGTGCCCAACGCGCTCGATCACGACGCCGAGGCCATCGGTCTATTCCGCTCCGAGTTCCTGTTCATGGACTCTGCTGAGCTTCCTTCCGAGGAGGAGCAGTTCAACGCCTACCGTAAGGTCGCCAGCGCGCTCAAGGGTGCTCCGGTCATCATCCGCACGCTCGATGTGGGTGGCGACAAGGAGATTCCGTATCTGCACATGGTCAAGGAAGATAACCCCTTCATGGGCTTCCGCGCCGTGCGTTACTGCCTGGCCAATCCCGACCAGTACAAGGTCCAGCTCCGCGCTCTGCTGCGCGCTAGCGCCTTCGGTGACGTCAAGATCATGATCCCGCTCGTCACCTGCGTCGAGGAGGTCTTGGCTGTCAAGGAGCTCGTCGAGCAGTGCAAGGCCGAGCTGACCGAAGAGGGTCGCAAGTTCAACGAGAACATCGAGGTCGGCATTATGGTTGAGACACCTGCCGCTTCGCTGCTCGCAGACCGTCTTGCCGAGGTCGCCGACTTCTTCTCCATCGGTACCAACGACCTGATCGGCTACACCATGTGCGCCGATCGTGGCAACGACACCATCTCCAACCTGTACCAGGTGTACTATCCCGCCGTGCTCCGCTCGCTCAAGAACATCATCGAGAGCGGCGTGAAGGCCGGCATCATGGTCGGTATGTGCGGCGAGGCCGCTGCCGATCCGCTGCTCGAGCCGCTGCTGATCAGCTGGGGCCTGGAGGAGTTCTCGATGAGCGCTCCGTCCATCCTGCGCGCCCGCAAGACCATCAGCCAGTGGACCAAGGCCGAGTGCGACGAGCTCGCCGAGAAGGCGCTCGCCTGCAACACCGCCGCCGAGGTCAAGGCACTGCTCGAGTCCGCAGCTCGCTAATTTGGTATCAGAGGTAACCGCGTGGTTGGAATGGGCCGGCCACGCGGCCCTCACATATACAGGGGGTACTGTAAATGTTCTACACGCTAACCGCTAACCCGGCTGTCGACATGACGGTTTCGAGCTCTCCGCTCGAGCCCGACGAGAACGTCCGCACCGGCTCGGCCAGCTACACGGCTAACGGCAAGGGCCTCGACGTGTCCTTCGCCTTTAAGAAGATGGGCGTCGACACCGTCGCGCTCGGCTTCTTCGCTGGCTTCACGGGCAAGTTCATCGTCGAGGAGGTCATGAACCTGGGTTGCCTCTGCCGCCCGGTCTGGACCGACGGTATCACGCGCATTAACACCTACGTCAACGATGGCCAGCACGAGTACGGCATCCTGAACCCGGGTGCTCCGATCACGCCGCAGCACCAGGAGGAGCTCTACAACATCCTGGACACCGCGGGCGATCTCGAGTGCCTGATCGTTTCCGGCTCCGTGCCTCCCAAAGCTACGCCTGACTTCCTCGCTCAGGTCATGGAGCACGCTCAGGCCCGTGGCGCCGACGTCGTCCTGGACCTGTCCTCCGATAAGCTCAAGGAGCTCGCTCACAAGAAGCCGCTGCTCATCAAGCCGAACCATCACGAGATGAAGGCCATCTTCGGGGTGCCGGTTGACACCGACGACGAGGTCCGCGTTGCCATGAAGATGGCTCACGACGCCGGCGTTCAGAACGTGCTGCTCACCCGTGGTAGCCGCGGCGACGCTTACTTCTCCAACGGCGAGGACATCTGGTACGCCAAGCGTGAGTTCAACATCAAGCTGGTTTCTTCCGTCTGCGCCGGCGACTGCACCCTCGCTGCGTTCCTGCACAAGTGGTACAGGGATCGCGACAACGTCGAGGAGGCCATGAAGCTCGCTATGGCCACCGGCGCCAACGTTGCCGAGTCCGTCGGCATCGGCGACTTTGGTCACGTCGATGAGTACAGCAAGCGCGTTGCTGTCCGCAAGCTCGATCGTCAGTAATCGAAACGCGACATATTCGTGCGCATGCGGCGCCCCGGTTTCGGCCGGGGTGCCTTTTTGTTCCGCCACGGGGGAGAGGTGTCCCGCCGTACTTCATCGCTTCCACACCGTTCACCGAGTTGTCCTAGCCTTTTGTCGATGCGTGGAATATACTTTCATTTACACGTTGCTTCGTGAAAGGAACATTCATGATTTACACGCTCACTGCAAATCCCGCCATTGACTACAACATCGCCTGCGACGGTCTTGACGCCAACACCGTCACGCGTACCCGCAACGCCGTCTACACGCCCAACGGCAAGGGCCTCAACGTCTCGTTTACGCTTGACCACTACGGTGTCGACACCACGATCCTGGGTTTCTTCGCCGGCTTCTCGGGTGAGTTCATCGTTAAGGGCGCCGAGGCCCTGGGCGTGCCCGTCAAGCCTGTGTGGACCGACGGCATCACGCGCGTCAACGTGTTCCTTAATGCCGGCCCCGACACTGAGTACAACATGGTCAACGCTGGTGCCGCCATCAACGAGGCCAACGAGCAGGAGATGTTTGAGCTCATCGATTCGCTCGATGACATGACCTGCCTGGTTACCAGCGGCTCGCTGCCTCCTAACACTTCCGAGGGCTTCCTGTCCGAGGTCCTGCGCCGCGTCAAGGCCAAGGGGGCCGAGTTCGTCCTCGACATCTCGAGCCATCAGCTGGCAGACCTCATTGCCATGGAGCCGCTGCTGATCAAGCCCAATGACGACGAGCTGCTTGACATCTTTGGCATTAAGGTGAGCGGTGGCGACGACGAGTCCGTCAAGGGCGCGATGGCCGAGCTGCACGCCAAGGGCGCCAAGAACGTGCTGCTGACCCTCGGTGGCGACGGCGCGTACTTCTCCAACGGCGAGCACATCTGGTTTGCCAACCGCACTTTCGACGTCAAGCTGCTGTCGACGGTGTGCGCCGGCGATTCCTCGCTCGCTGCCTTCCTGTCCGTGTGGCACGACGCCCCCGAGCGCGTTGAGGATGCCTTGCGTCTTTCGATGGCCACCGGCGCCAACGTGGTCGAGTGCCCCGGTCTGGGCGATTTTGCCAAGGTGGACGAATATAAGAAGCACATCGAGGTTCGCCAGGTCTGCTAGCCGCATCGATACATCGTTGCCGAACACCCGCTTTGGATTACCAAGGCGGGTGTTTTTTTGCGCGCTGAACGTATGTGGCGTCTGCTGTCTCGTGTTATCGAATCGACGAAGCAATTGCGTGTGCGCGCTTTCTCGTTTCTTGCTAGACTTCTTGAGAACCATCGATTAACGCTCACAAGTGCAGGAGGCCATAGACATGTGCAATGTTTCGCTCAACGGTACGCAACCGTCCGATGCCTCCCTGCGCGTCCTGCGCGCGCTTGAGGCGGCTGGTCTTGAGGCTTGGTACGTAGGCGGTTGGGTGCGCGACGCCCTGATGGGGCGCCCCAACCACGATGTTGATATGTGCTGTAGCGGCCTGTGGCAGGAGTCCAAAGCCGCGCTCGAGGCCGCTGATATCGCGGTCGTGGAGTCGGGCATTAAATTTGGCGGAATCACGGCTATTTCCGATGGCGAGCGTATCGAGGTCACCACGTACCGCCTGGATGGCTTTTACACCGATGGGCGCCATCCTCAGAGTGTCGAGCGTGCCGCCTCGCTCGAGGACGATCTGGCCCGCCGCGACTTTACCGTCAACGCCATGGCCTGGCATCCCGAGCGCGGGCTTGTCGACCGCTACGACGGCCAGGGTGACTTGGAGCGCAAGCTGATTCGCGCTGTCGGTGATCCCAAGCGTCGCTTTAACGAGGACGCCCTGCGCATGCTGCGTGCGGTGCGCTTTGCCTGCCGTCTGGACTTTATGATTGAGCCCGAGACTAAGCGTGCGCTTGCCGAGTGCGCGCCGCTGCTCGATGCCGTGGCGCGCGAGCGTGTGGGTATTGAGCTCGAGGGCATTCTTTCGACCGGTCATGGGGGAGACGCGATGCTTCGCTATCCCGAGCTCATCTGTGCCGCTGTGCCCGAGTTGGCAGCGGGTCGCGGGTTTGATCAGCGAAGTGTCTACCATGCGTTTAACGTCTACGAGCATATCGCCCGTGTGCTGACGGTGGCAGGGGAGCTGGCGCTGTGCGACGGCGTCGCGCCATCGTCGAGCCTTATGTGGGCGGCGTTTTTGCACGATGTCTCCAAGCCCGAGTGCTTTACGGTCGATCACGCCGGCAGCGGACACTTCTACGGTCATCCCGAGCTCGGCGCCAAGAAAGCGCGCATCATTATGGATTGCCTGGCTCTCTCGCACGACCTGGTGCGCGACGTGTGCCTGCTCATCAAATATCACGATAAGCCGCTGCGCCCCGAGCGCTCCTGCCTGCTCAATATGATGCGCGCGCTTTCGGGTGAGGGCGTCGACACGCCGCGTCTGATGGACGAGCTCATGGACCTCAAGCGTGCCGACACACTTGGCAAGGCCCCGTCGTGCTTCTATTACGTCGAGACGATTGAGGAGATGCGCGCGATGGCGCACGAGCTGCTGAGGGCGGGGGAGCCCTATACGCTCAAGATGCTCGCCATCAACGGCGGCGACCTGATTCGTGCTGGAGTCAAGCCCGGGCCGGAACTGGGGCAGCTTCTCAACTCCGCCCTCGACGCCGTGATCGAAGACAACATTTCCAACGAGCGCGAAGCTCTTTTGGTCCATCTCAACTTGAATTAGCTACCCAGTTTACCTGCGTGTTCCATAACCTGCCGACAATTTTTCGGCAATTTGGAATTTCTTCTTGCGCTGACGTTTTTTGTCCTGTAATATATTACCTCGCAGCACGGCAGTGCAGATGTCATGTGGCCCGTTCGTCTAGCGGTTTAGGACGCCGCCCTCTCAAGGCGGAGATCACCAGTTCGAATCTGGTACGGGCTACCACTTCTTTTCTGCTGAGGCTTATGGCCCGTTCGTCTAGCGGTTTAGGACGCCGCCCTCTCAAGGCGGAGATCACCAGTTCGAATCTGGTACGGGCTACCACGCATCTGATACCCGGCCTTCCCATGGAAGGTCGGGTTTTTTATTTTCAAACAACCGTCTGCAATTCCCGTTTGAACCAGAGCTTTGCGTTCTGCCTATGGCCCTTACGGGTACAATATCCAAGATATTTTGACTGTTAGAAGGAGTCTCATGACGGAGTCCTCTCAGCATACGTCTAAGCCCCAGGTCGAGGTTGAGGCCTCGGGCGGAGATGACAATAAGAGCGCACGCCGCGGCGCCATCTTTATCGGCGTCGTGCTGGTGGGTTATATCGTCTATCTGGTGGTAACCGGGCAGATGGGGCAGTTCTGGGCCGCAATGTCGAGCGTCCAGGCGCCATGGCTCGTTGTCGCGTGTCTTTGCATGTTCATGTATCTGTTCTTTGGCATTGTGGCCTATGCGATCGCCGTCTGGCTCGACCCATATTCACCCGTCGGCATCCGCGACCTGATTTCGGTCGAGGCGAGCGGCATCTTCTTTGGCAACCTCACACCTATGATGATGGGCTCGACTCCCGCCCAGATCTACCGCCTGACCAAGGCGGGCCAAAATGTCGGCGAGGCTGGCGCCACGCAGTTCACGCGCTTTATCGTGTATCAGTTTGGCCTCGTTGCCTGGGGCGCTATCCTACTGCTTGCTCGCATGCCGTTTTTTGCCGAGCGCTATGGCGACATGACGCTGCTGTGTGTCTTTAGCTTTGGTGGGCACTGCTGCATCTTGCTGGGCATCTTCGCCGTCGCGCTCATGCCTAAGACCGTCACGCGCGTCGCCCATTGCATCATCAATTGGCTTGAGCGCATTGGTGTCTCGGCCACTAAGATCGAGGGATGGCGCACGTTTGTCGATGGCGAGATCTACTCCTTCTCCGAGAAGTTCAAGCTTTCAGCCGGACATTTTTCTTCCATGCTGCTCACGGTGGTCATCACCATGCTGCAACTCGCGTTTTTCTACCTCGTGCCGTATTTCCTGATGCTTGCCTTTGGCCACCATGAGGTCGACTTTTTCTCGGTCATGGCCGCGAGCGCCTTTGTCCAGCTGCTGAGCTCTGCGGTCCCCCTGCCCGGTGGAACTGGTGGCGCTGAGGGCGGCTTTGCATTGTTCTTGGGTCATTTCTTTGGGTCGGCTTCGACCGCCGGCTATCTGCTGTGGCGCCTCATTACGTTTATTGCGCCGACCATTTTGGCTGCGCCCCTGCTGGGCCTTAAGAGCGCCCACAACGAGAGCATCCATGCGCGCTGGGATCGCGTGATACGCAAGCTCGGCCGCACGCCTCAGACGCCCTCTGCGCCCACTAAGCCGCACCCCACGAATGCTGTTACCGTTGATCCCAAGAAGCGCGCTCAGAAGGCTTCTGGGACCGCTAAGCCGGCTCATAAAGCCTATGTGCGCCAGACAGGCGATGGTATTCGCGTATCTCCGTCGGCACTCAATAAGAAGAAGCATCCCAAGTCGCAGTAGGGCAGTCGTGCGTTCTTCATGATGCGGGGCATATTTGTGCTGTATGGGGGATAATCCTCTTACGTAGATTATCTCTCATCTGTTGATGATTGCTCGCATATCGAAGGGACACGCCCATGGCAACCAGCAAACCGCGTCTTGATCGTCGCATCATTCGCAGCCGTAATGCCATCCTTTCGGCTTTCGAGCGCCTGCTCATGGAAAAGCCGCTGGCAGACATTACGGTGAGTGCCATCGCGCGCGAGGCCAATGTCGACCGCAAGACCTTTTACGTTCACTTTGGTACGGTTGACGGCCTGCTCGATGCCATTGCCGTCGATGTGGTGGAGATGATTGTCGACTCGGTCGAGAAAACGCTTGCTTCTATGGACGGTGACACCAGCGAGCGCGCTCTTGGCGCGGCGGCGACCTTCTTTAAAACCGTTAACGAGGCACTGTGCAACAACTTGGTGCTCAATCGTCAGCTGATCGAGAACATTCCGCTCGATGATTTTATGGCTCGTCTTCGTGCGCCGCTCGAGCACGAGATTGCCGAACGCGATCTGCTGCCCCAAGGTCTCAAGGACGAGATGTTCGACTACTATCTGGCGTTTTTGCTGTCGGGTATTATCGGTATCTATCGCACGTGGGTATTGTCTGATGGCTCGGTTCCTATCGAGCGCGTCTCTGAGGTCGCCAACGACCTGACTCTCAACGGCCTGTTGAGTCTGGAATCTCGCTTCGAATAGCATCGATAATTCAACAACTTATAGAAGTTGCGGTGGAATAGGGATTGTTTTGGTTATTGGAAGGCCGTTCTGGTCCCTATTTCATCGCAACTTAGTAAAACTGTTTTGATGGTAAGGCGGAGCAGCCTCGAAGATGAGCCTCGAGACTGCTCCGCTTCATTTCTGAGCGTTTGTCATGTAGGGCAGCATTAATCGCTATTTTTGAGTGTGCGGCCCTGTTTTTCGAACTTGTGCATGTCGCTATCGGCCATACCTTGTGACTTATCCTCGTGACGCTTGGCGTATAGCGGATCGTCGGAGTCGTTCCAGATGCGGTCGGCGACAGGTGACCATGCCTCGGCGGCAGCCTGGGTCTTTTCGCGCAGCTGCTCGGGTGACTCCTTCTCGATTAGGTCGGTGCTCATTGCGCCACTCTCGGCGACCATTTTGGGCAGCACGTCGGGATTCTCGAGCATGGGGCATGGTTTGAGGTAGTTGTCGTTGAACGGCATGTTTTCGTAGTACTTTATAAAGAGGGGAGAGCGCAGCGCGTCGAGTAAGCTCACATCGTGGATGTTGGCGTTTGAGTAGTGGATGAACACGCACGGCTCCACGTCTCCGGCGGCGTTGATGTGCAGGTAGCGGCGGCCGCCGGCGATACATCCGCCTACAAACTCGCCGTCGTTTTGGAAGTCGAGCGTAAACAGCGGCTTCTTCTCTCGCATCTCGCGGATAAAGTGATACATGTGCTCGCGCTGCTCGGGCGTGGGCATGAGCTCGGGGGTTGCGTTGCGGCCAACCGGCATAAAGTGGAAGTACCAGCAGAAGAGTGCTCCCTCGCCGATCATCCAGTCCATGTTCTCCTCGGTAGCAACCGTATCGGCATTGGCGCTGGTCCAACAGGTGGAGATACCAAACGGCAAGTCGCGCTCGCGCAGGAGTTTCATGGCGTGCTCGATCTTTGCGTAGGTACCCTCGCCGCGACGGGCGTCGGTGGTGTGCTCATTGCCCTCGGCGCTGATGGCAGGGACAAAATTACCTACGCGAATCATATCGTCGCAGAAGGCCTCGTCGATCAGCGTGGAGTTGGTAAAGCACAGGAATGCGCAGTCCTGGTGCTTCTCGCAAATTCGGATGAGGTCCCGCTTGCGCACCAATGGCTCGCCACCAGTGTAGATGTAGATGTGGGTACCCAGAGCTTTGCCCTGCGTAACGATAGAGTCGATGTCTTCGAACGAGAGATTCTGCTTGTAGCCGTACTCGGCGGCCCAGCAGCCCGTGCAATGCAGGTTGCAGGCGCTCGTGGGATCGAGCAGGATGGCCCACGGAACGTTGCACTGGTACTTTTCGCGGTTCTTTTCCTGCTCTGGCCAAGCAAGCAGGTTGGCGTCGACAATGAGGGTCTTAAGCAGTTTGGTTCGCATCAGGGGATTAAGGCTGAACACACGCATGATCAGGTCATACCAATTGCCGCGGCTCTTGATGACATTGGTGAATGCCTCTCGCTGTACAGGAAATACGCGATTGGGGACCAGCTTGTTCACGAGATCCATGATTTTGTCGATGTTTTCTTGCGGGTTGTCGTCGAGATAATCGATGAGCTTGTTAAGCGCTGCACGCTCTGCTGACTGTGTAAGCGACATGGGTATATCCTTTCACGTGTGCCTTGTGTGTGATAATACCCACTTGTGGATTAAACGAAGTATAAAGATTTGCAATGTGTCTATTCAACGAATCAATTTGATTTGGGGTGAAGCGTTATAGCGGACGCTCTCTAAGTTGCGGTGAAATAGTGTCAGATGGGGATGCGGACGATTTCTTGGGCCGCGCCTAGGCGTATCCATTGGAATCTTCCGATGCGCCTTCGCGCGCTCGCATGACCTCGATACCATGTGAGCGCGCGAACTCGACGAGCTCTGCGTTGCGGGCGTTTATGGTGCCGAAGGCGGCGGGGCACACGATAAGGCGCGCGCAGTGGACGAGGAGCTCTTTGGCGCGGGCTATGGTTTTATCCCCGATCGGCTCGAAGGCGCGTTCGGCCACGCATTCCGTCGCCAGGTCGCGCGCGAGCTCGCAGTCGATGTCCCCTTCGTGCAGAACGCCCGCGTAGAACGCCTTGCCCTGCCGGATGAGCTGGCGAAACACAGCCGACCCCGTACCTGCGCCGGCGATGACGAACGTGTGTGCATCGCCGTGTGGGCGCCCAATTTCCACGCTGCCGAAGCGCTCGTTGAAGGTGCCATGTTGAAGGCCGTAGAGCTCGCCAATTGTCTCGCGCGTGAATATGTCCTCGGGTGCGCCGGCGCGGAAGACCCGGCCGTCCTTCACGCAAATCACCTTGTCGGCGCTTTTCTGCGCAAGCTCGAGTTCGTGGATGGACATGATGACAGCAACATTCCGCGATTTCGCAAGGTGGCGAAGTATTCGCAGCATGTCGATCTGGTAGCGGATATCGAGATACGACGTGGGCTCATCGAGCACGAGCACACGCGGATCCTGCGCGATGGCGCGTGCGAGCATGACGCGCTGACGTTGCCCGTCGCTTATCTGTATGAAGTCGCGCTCGGCGAGCTCTTCCACATGTGCGGTTTTCATGGCCTCGTCGACCCGACTATGGTCGTCGGGCGAGAGTGTGCCCATTCGCCCGGTGTAGGGATGCCTTCCCGCCTCTACGATATCGCGGCAGGTGAGGAGCTCGGTCCGGGGTCGATCTGTCAGCATAACGGCAAGGTTCCTTGCGAACTCTGCCGTCTTCCATCGGGAAATCTCCCGCCCGTCGAGCTCGACCGCGCCGGCAAGCGGTGCCAGATGGCGTGTGATGGTTTTCAAGATGGTCGACTTGCCCGAGCCGTTTGGCCCGATGAGCGCCACGACGTCGCCCGCGCGAACCTCCAGCTGGACGCCTTCGACTACGACCTTCTTGTCGTAGCCCGCCGACAGGTCGCTTATGCGGAAAAGCGGCGCTCCGTCAGCCTTCGTTTCGACCGGGGTTTCGAGGTTCGACTCCGCTCGGAGGAGGCGTTTCGCGCGCAGTTCCGCGCGAGTCGAAAGTGCCTTCTGGCGCTTTCGTGCGAGCTTAGGACTGTTTAAGCATGGAATGTCCCCTCCGAGCGTTTTGGGCCGCGGCACGAATTCCCCCATCTACCTCACCCGCTTCTTCAACATGAGTGCGATAACCACCGGCGCGCCGAAGATAGCGGTGACGGCGCTGATGGAAAGCTCGACGGGGGAGAACAGCGTGCGCGCGATCAAATCGCAGCCCGCGCAGAAGATGGCGCCTCCCAAGAAGCACGCAGGAATCACGCGGATGGGCTTCGACGACTTCAGCGCCGACTTAACGAGATGCGGAACCGCGATGCCTACGAACGACACCGGACCAGCGAACGCGGTCACGCAGGCGGAGAGCATGCTCGCTAGAAGGACGAGCACCACGCGGAAGCGTGCGACGTTCACGCCGACGCTTTTCGCGTAGGCTTCTCCCAGCTGGAAGGCGGAAAGGGGCTTCGATATCGCGAATACGCATGCGCTCACGGTGATCACCACGACCGCGATGACCGCGATGTCGTCCCAGCTCGAACCCGAGAAGCTACCCAAAGACCAGTTGTGCAGGTTCACGATGGACTGGTCGTCGGCGAAGGCGATGAGAAAGTTCGTCGCCGCCGAGCAGATGTATCCCACCATGACGCCCGCCACGATGAGCATGGCCATGGAACTTATGCGCCGTGCGATGAGGAGCACGAAGCCGATGGTGATAAGCGAGCCCAGAAACGCTGCGGCCACCATGGCCGGCGAGGACATGGCCTGGTTCGCGCCCAGAAGTACGATCATCGTAAGCGCGACGACGAACTTTGCGCCCGAGGAGACGCCCAAGATGAACGGGTCGGCGATGGGATTGTTGAAAAACGTCTGCAGCAGGAACCCGGAGAGGGAAAGCGCCCCGCCGAGAAGCACGGCTGAAAGCACACGCGGCAGGCGAATCTCCCAGATGACTTGGCTTTCCATGGAATTGGCCGCGCCGCCCGAAAGGATGCCGGGGATGTGGTCTGCGGGCACGAGCACGCTTCCGACGCACAGGTTGGCCCCGACGAGCACGATGAGGACAACAGCGAGCAGCGCCGTCACGACGCGACACCGCGCGGCGCGCCCCGATTCGTCGTATGTCATGGAAAGCCGGCTTCTCATGACGCTAGCCAAGCTTCCTCAGATAATGGAAGTCGCTCGCGTCATCGCCAGTGAACGCCCCGTGCAGCTCGTCGATAATGTCGGCGGTAGAAGTCATCTGCTGGTACATGTCGGCGCATGTGACCCAGACGTTGCCGTTCTTCACGGCTTTGAACTGCGACAATAGTGCGTTTTTGCCTACGAAGTCGTTCAAGGTGGCAACCGATTCGTCGATGGTGCCGTTGTAGACGATGATGTCGGCATCCTTCGCCGTCGCGTAGAAGCGCTCCATTTCGAGCGTTACTGACGAACCTGACGTCGACGCCGCCTGCGCGTCATCGAGCGCGTAGTTGCCGCCTGCAAGCTCGATCATCTGCGCCACGTAGTCGCCCGCCCGCCGCGTGACGGCGGCCCCGTTCGAGTTTATGTAGAAATACGCCACGGTTTTACCTGACGACGCGAGCCCCGATGTTTGCTCGACGCGGGCCTTCTGCTCGTTGAACAGGTGCGCGGCCTCGTCTTCCTTGTCAAATAGGACGCCGAAAAGTTTAATCCACTCGACGCGCCCGAGTGCTTCGGGCTCGCTCGACGACTGTTCGGTGAGCACGACGAGTCCGAGTTTCTGCAGCTTTTCCTTCACATCGGGCGTGTGGTTGATCATGGTGTTCTCGATGGCGAGCGTGCAGCCCGAGGCCGATATTCGCTCGTAGTCGGGCGCGCTGTACTTGCCGCCGTAGGCGATCGCCCCACTTTCGAGTGCGCTTTTGAAGCCCGCGACCGAGCAATCGTCGGCCTTCGTGCCCGACATGATGATATTGTCGTTCGCATCGAGCGCGTCGACCAGGCACATCGTCGCCGACGACACGAGGTACACCTTGTCGGCGGGGCGCCTTATGACCGCGATGTCGGAGTTCAACCCATCAGGTACCTTCGCATCTTGCGGCACCACGAGGAAGCGCTCCCCGTTCGAAATGCAGATAAGCCGCAGGCCGCCTTCGAACTCGTCGACAGTGAAGTGCTCGGCGTATTCAAGCTGAAGCGTCCCCGTCGGCTTCCAGCCGCAGCCCAAATCGGCGTTGTGGAAGTCGGCCGCGGCGCTTGAAGCCGTTTCCGCAGGGGAGCCGCCGCTTGCATCGTCGCCCGATTTCTCCTTCATGGTGGATGAGTCGAAGTAGAGCGTGTAGTCGATGGCGTGCGGCGTCGACATGGCGACGGTCTCGGCCGACACGGCGATATCCTCGTCGAGCGTGACGGGTATCTCGAACGTGGAGTTGCCGCCGTCGTTTACGGGCGCGTAGTCCACGCCGTTGACGGTCATTTTGTCGTAGTTCGAACTCGACCAGGTGATGGTCGCGGTGTAGGTGTCGCCATCCTTCACAATTGTGGTGGGTGAGGCGATGCTTGCGCGCCCTGACCCGCCGGAGAGCGAGACGCTCACAGTGTATTCCTGAGAGCCTGCCGTGCCACCGGTCGCGTTCGGGCTCGCACTGCACCCCGCGAAGGAAAGCGCGAGCAGGGCGACGAGAACGCAGACGATCGCGCGCACCGCGATGCTGCGACGCTTCCTGCTTTCCCCCTTGGGAAGAATCGACCGCATGGCGTTACTTCAGTGCGTCGGCGCGCAGATCGACGCCGGCGGATTCGAATACGAGCGTGCGGTCGTACCACCGCTCCCTTTTAATGCTCCACGCAGCGCAGGCGGTGTCCTTGTCGAGCGCTTCAACGGGCACGTCGTAGGTGTACTTGCCTTCCGCGTTTTCCACATAGGGGATGAAGTCGGCCTCGCTCGCGGCGGCAGCCTCGTCGCCCGTGCCCATGAAGAGCTTGCCGTAGCCCGTGCCGGAAAGCGTCATCACGCAGTGCATGGAGCCGTTTTCCACGATGAGCTGGGCGTCCACAATTCTGAACATGTTCGAGCTGGAATCTACGGTGATCGGATAGGTGCCGTCGGCCACCTTGTCGGCGGTGATGGGGGCAGCGCTTGCGCCCTCGGGCGCATCGGCCGCCTGTTCGGTCTTTTCCTGGGAATCGGCATCGCTTGCCTTTGCGCTGTCGATTGAATTTCCGCCGCAGCCGGCGAGCGAGAACGCGAAAAGCGCCGCTGACAGGGCGAAGGCGAGGGTTTTCTTCAACATGGAGGGGGTTCCTTTCAATCGCTTCGACCGCCCGCGCCGTGCGGTGGGCTGACGGGATGCGAATGCAACGGGCATGCGCCGTCAGCCGGGGAAGGCGCATGCCCGTTGCACGGGGACGCGACCGGCGCCCCCGTGCGCGGCGAGTTTACAGCTTGGCGATGGCGTCGTCCACGTGTGAGACGTAGATGTCGTCGACCGCGGCGTTCTGTCCCAGACCCTGGAGCAGGCACGTCACTTCGAAGCCGGCGGCCACGAACTTCGCAGCCCAGCTGTCGGGGTCGGTCTCGTCTGCCATGTCGTTGTTCGCGTGGTCGCCCGCGACCACCATGAACGGCGCGAGCACGGCCTTCTTGTACCCTGCGGCGCTCGCGGCGGCGATAACATCCTCGCAGGTCGGTTCAGCCTCGACGGTGCCGACGAAGAACTGCGTCAAGCCCTCGTTCTTGAACACTTCCTGCATCTTGGCATAGTCGGCGTTGGAATCGGCTTCGGTGCCGTGGCCCATGAGGCACAGCGCCGTCTTGCCGTCGTCGAAGGACGCCATGTTCTCCTTAATGGCGGCGGCCACCTTCTTGTAGTCGTCGTCGGAGGTGAGCAGCGGGTCGCCGAGCGAGATCTTGTCGAACTTGTCGGCGTACTTGTCGAGCTCGTCTTTCACGTCGGCGTATTCCAGGCCAGCCATGAGATGCGTCGGCTGCACGACGATTTCCTTCACGCCGTCTTCCACGCAGCGGTCGAGCGCCTCGGTCATGTTGTCGATCGTGATGCCGTCGCGCTTCTTCAGCTTGTCGATGATGATCTGCGCGGTGAAGGCGCGGCGGATGTCGTAGTCCTGCCAGTACTTCTCGCGGATAGCGTCTTCGATGGCGCCGATGGTGATGTGGCGCGAGTCGTTGTAGCTCGTGCCGAAGCTCGTGACGAGGATGACCGGCTTCACGGCCTTCTCCTTTTCGCTCGATTTCTCGGAACTCGCGGAGGTGCTGGAGCAGCCCGCGAGCGCGACTCCGGCGAGCGCGAAGGCTCCGGTTGCTGCGGCGCCCATGAAGCCGCGGCGTGACATCTGGTCGGACATGGTTTTTCCTTTCCTCGGTTTGCCGGTCCCCCGGCGACAGTTGCTTGTCGGCACAAGCGAAAGAAAAGCGCACCCCTCGGGGTTCACAAGGAGCTAACGCCACGGCGATGCCGTGAGGAAAAGGCGAAGCAGTCTGGCTTGGGGCGCGAGGCGGTTCGCCCGTGCGTCCTATACAGTAATGTCCCTTGCCCAGGATTCCCACCTGGTTCCCTCCGCAAGCCAGCGCGGGCTGTGCGGGCGCCGCGCCGGTCATTTCCTTTTATCCGATTGTCATATGCTCGTTGCCGAATCTTTTACTATGATAGTGGGCACTTTTGAACGTGTCAAAGCCAGGGCGGGCGGCATTGCGCCTCCTGCCTGCGTATTTGCGCCGATTGCCGCTGCGGGCGCCGTGTTTTGGCCGCTGCGCGAATGGCAGCGTAAACGGTTGCGATGAGAAACGGGAAGGGAAGGCTCGGATGATTCATATCGTTGGCGCTGGCTCGGGCGCCGCCGACCTTATCACGCTGCGCGGGGCGCGCCTTTTGCGCGCGGCCGACGTGGTCGTTTGGGCGGGGAGCCTTGTGAACCCCGAGCTGCTCGCCGAGTGCAAGGAATCCTGCATCGTCTACGACAGCGCGCACATGACCTTGGAGGAAGTGCTCGACGTGATGTGCGCGGCAGATGCGCGGGGCGAGGAAGTGGTGCGCCTGCACACGGGCGACCCGTGCCTGTACGGCGCCATCCAGGAGCAGATGGACGCGCTCGACGCGCGCGGCGTGGACTACGAGGTGGTGCCCGGCGTGTCGAGCTTTTGCGGTGCCGCGGCGGCGCTTCGCCAGGAATATACGCTGCCGGGAATCAGCCAGTCGGTCGTGATCACGCGGCTTTCCGGGCGCACCCCCATGCCCGCGGGCGAGGGCATGCGCACCATGGCGGAAAGCGGCTCGACTATGGTCATCTTCCTGAGCTCGGGTATGCTCGCCGAGCTTTCCGCCGAGCTTTTGGCCGCGGGCCGCAGCTCCGATGAGCCGGCGGCGCTCGTGTACAAGGCGACCTGGCCTGAGGAGCGCGTGGTGCGATGCACAGTGGGCACGCTCGCCGATGCGGGCGCGCGAGAGGGCATCGACCGCACGGCGCTCGTGGTGGTGGGCCGCGTGCTCGGAGCTCGCGGCAGGCTTGCACACAACGGCGCGCAAGCGGAGTCGTACGAACGCAGCAAGCTTTACGACCCTTCGTTTTCCACGGGGTATCGGAAGGCGAGCAGCTAGCGTGGCCTTCGAGCACTACATATATACCGGGACGACCCGCCTGCGCTGCGGCTACACCACGGGGAGCTGCGCCGCGCTCGCGGCGAAGGCGGCCTGCGAGATGCTCTTGTCACGAAAGCCCGTCGGCCTCGTGTCGATCGTCACCCCCGGCGGGCTGCCCGTCGAGGCGAACGTGGTCGACGCATGCATCGGCGAGGGGTGCGCCCAGTGTGCCGTGCGAAAGGACGCAGGCGACGATGCCGATGTGACCGACGGCGTGCTCGTGTACGCGCGCGTGGAACATGCGGGGTCGGGCACGGGCGCTGCGGGCAGCAAGGACGTACCCGCGCACGAATCGGAAGTTTCCGTCGACGGCGGCGTGGGCGTGGGGCGCGTGACGTTGCCCGGGCTCGAGCAGCCGGTGGGGGCGGCCGCCATCAACGCGACGCCGCGCGCGATGATCACTTCGGCGGTGCGCGAGGTGTGCGCCGTGCACGGCTTTTCTGGAGATATTGCTGTGACAATTTCGGTACCCGAGGGTGTTGCCCTTGCCGAAAAGACCTTCAACCCGCACCTGGGGATAAAGGACGGCATCTCCATCCTGGGCACGACGGGCATCGTCGAGCCGCGCAGCCTCGCTGCCTTGCGCGACAGTATCGAGCTCGAGATCCGGCAGCATGCGGCTATGGGGCGGTGCGGAGTCGTGCTCACGCCCGGCAACTACGGCGCGCAGTTCATCTCAGGGCATTTCCACCTAAACGGTGCGCCGGTGGTCTTCATCTCCAACTTCGTGGGCGATGCGATTGATTGCTGCATTCGCGAGGGATTTACCAATGTCCTTCTTGTGGGACACATCGGCAAGTTGGTGAAGGTCGCGGGCGGTATCATGGACACCCATTCGCGTACCGCCGACTGCCGCGCGGAGATTCTGGCCGCCCACGCGGCCATGGCCGGCGCGGGCGCGAAGACCGTGCGCGAGATCATGACGTCCGTCACGACCACGGCGGCACTCGAGGTAATCGAGGCCGCCGGCGTGGGGGACGCTGCGTGCGCCTCGCTCGCTGCGGCAATCGAGGACAGGTTGCGCCGCCGCGCGGCGGGCGCATGCGACATCGCCGCGGTCGTGTTCGACGCCGAGCGCCGCGAGCTTTTCCGCACGTCGGGCGCCGATGCAGTTATCGGGGTATTGGGGGCGACGTATGAGTAAAGGCGTGCTGTACGAGGTGGGCCGCGCAATCGGCTGGCCGGGGACGAAGGTGGTCATGAAGGCGCGCCGCTCGCTTGCGGACACGAAGCGCATTCTTCGCGAGGAGGGCGCCTTTGACGGTGCCGAGCTCGTAGAGGACTGTGGGCTTCCGGGCGAGCGCGTGTACCGCTCGCTTGACGATGTGCCCGATCGGGGCAGCTACTTCTCGACGATGGTGGTGCGCTAGATGAGGATTTCCTGCATAGCGTTCACTGAGAGGGGGTATGCGTTGGCGGAGCGCACCGCACGCGCGCTTTCCGATTGCGCGCAGACAGGTGAAGATGACCCTGGCTGGGACGTTTCCGTTTCGCGCGGGTTCGGCGAGGGGAAGGCCGACCTGCGCGCATGGACGGCGCTCGCGTGGGAAGCGTCGGACGCGCTTCTGTTCGTGGGCGCGGCGGGCATCGCCGTGCGGGCGATCGCGCCGCATGTCGCTTCGAAGGCAACCGATTCCGCGGTTGTGGTGATTGACGAGGCGGGGCGCTTTGCCGTCCCGCTTTTGTCGGGGCATTTGGGCGGTGCGAACGAGCTTGCGCAAACTGTGGCCCGCGCGGTAGGGGCCATCCCCGTCATCACCACGGCGACCGACGTCCGCGGCGTGTGGGCGGTGGATACGTGGGCGCGCTGTGCGGGGCTCGCCGTTTCGAATCCCGAGGCCATCAAGCGAGTGTCGGCGCGGCTGCTTTCGGGCGGGCGCGTGGCACTCTATTCCGACATGCCGATTTCGGGACAGCCGCCTGAGGGGGTAGACATTGCGTCCGACCGCGCTCGGGCCGATATCGTCGTGTCGCCGTTCGCTGGCGCGAATGCAGGCGCGTTCGTTCGCGCGGCGGAGACAACGGACGAGGTCGTGCCCGCCGGTGAGACGGGGATGCCGGCGGGCATGCGGGTGCAGGCGCCTGCGCCCGAGCCGCTTCGCCTTGTCGTGCCCTGTATCGTTGCGGGCATAGGGTGCCGTCGCGGTGCGTGCGCCGAAGCGATCGGGGAGGCGTTTCTTCTCGCGTGCGGGCAGGCGGGCATCTCGCCTTTGGCCGTGCGCGAGGCGGCGACGATCGACGTGAAGGCGCACGAGGAGGGTCTGCTCGCCTTCTGCCGCGCGCGCAATATCCCGCTTGCGACGTATTCCGCAGAGGAGTTGTCGCAGGTCGAAGGCAGCGTTTCGCCATCTGATTTCGTACGCGCGACGGTGGGGGTCGACAATGTGTGCGAGCGCGCGGCGCTCGCGGGCGGGGGCAAACTTATCTTCCCGAAGCTCGCTCACGGCGGCGTGACCGTCGCGTTTTCCAAAGTATCTATCGAACTTTCGTTTAAGGAGCGGTGATGGGAAAGCTCTTCGTGGTGGGGATCGGCCCGGGCGGCCCCGACGGCATGACGATTGCGGCTCGGCGCGCGCTCGAGGCGGCCGACATCGTTGTTGGGTACACGAAATACGTGGAGCTCGCGCTCGCCGCAGTGCCCGACGCGGCGCATCTCGCGACGCCGATGATGCACGAGGTCGAACGATGCCGCCTGGCGCTTTCGCGCGCGCAGAGCGGAGAAGCCGTGGCGCTCGTGTGCAGCGGTGACGCGGGCGTGTACGGCATGGCGAGCCCTGTGCTGGAGCTTGCGGAGGACTACCCCGATGTAGACGTGGAAGTTATCGCCGGGGCCACCGCGGCTCAGAGCGGGTCGGCGGTGCTCGGCGCCCCGCTTGCCCACGACTTCGCGGTCGTGTCGCTCTCCGACCTGCTCACGCCATGGGAGGTCATCGAGCGCAGGCTCGCCGCCGTGGCGAGCGCCGACTTCTGCATCTGTTTGTACAACCCGCGCAGCAGAAAGCGCGCCGACAGGCTCTCACGCGCGGCGAAGATTATGCTCGAATGGAAGGCCCCCGACACGCTCTGCGGCTGGGTACGCAACATCGGGCGCGAGGGGCAGCAGTCGGGCATGTGTAGGCTCTCTGAGCTGGGGGAGATCGACGCCGACATGTTCACCACCGTGTTCGTCGGCAACGCGAACACGAAGCTCGTAGGCGGCCGTATGGTCACGCCGCGCGGGTATCGGGAGATTCCATGCGAAAGGTAACGATCATCGGGGCGGGGCCCGGAAACCCCGACTTGCTCTCGCGCGCGGCGCTCGACGCTATCGACTTCGCCGACGTGGTCATCGGCGCTCATCGCGCGCTTGCCGGCATCGACGTGCCACCCGACGTGGTGAGATGCGAGCTCGTGAAGACGGCGGACATCGTCGCCGCGCTCACCGATGCGGCGTCGTGGCGGCGCGCCGTGGTCGTGATGACGGGCGATGTGGGGCTGTTCAGCGGCGCGCGCCGCCTGGTGGAGGCGCTCTCCGGCGACGCGCAGGTGGACGTGCGCGTCGTTCCCGGCATAAGCTCAGCGTCTTATCTCGCCGCGCGCCTCGCGCGTCCATGGCAGGATTGGCGCTTCGCGAGCGCTCACGGCGTGGCGTGCGACATCGTGGCCGAGGCCGAGCGCGCAGGTGAGCTCTTTCTCGTCACGTCGGGCGGGGAAGACCCCTCGCGGCTTTCGGGCGAGCTTGTGCAGGCGGGCTTCGGGGATGCGCGCGTGACGGTGGCCGAGCGCCTGTCGTACCCCGACGAGCGCATCACCTGCGCGACCGCAAGTGAAATCGCAGGTCAGACGTTCGACGACTTGAACGTGATGCTTATCGAGTTCGCATCCCGCGCCGCGAGTTCCCGCTGGCCGTACGCTTCCTCGGGCATTCCCGACGAGCTCTTCATCCGCGGCGACGTTCCCATGACCAAGCAGGAGGTGCGCGCAGTCGCGCTCGCGAAGCTGCGCCTTACCGCTACCGACACCGTGTGGGACGTCGGAGCCGGCACGGGGAGCGTGTCGATCGAGGCGGCGCTCGTCGCGCGAGCGGGGTCGGTATGGGCGGTCGAGCGCAACGCGGCCGGCGTGCGGCTCATCCGAGAGAACGCGGATGCATTCGGGTGCGGCAACGTGCATGCGGTCCCCGGTGTCGCCCCCGAAGCGCTCGCGAAACTGCCCGTTCCCGACGCTGTGTTCGTCGGCGGGAGCGCGGGCGAGCTTCCCTCCATCGTGGAGGCAGCGCTCGAGAAGAACTCGCAGGTTCGCCTGTGCGTGCCATGCGTCACTGTTGAGACGCTCACCGAGGCGTGCGCGCTCCTCTCGGGTTCGCGCTTTAAGGGGTTCGAGGCGTGCCAGGTGTCGGCCGCCCGCGCCGAGGCTGTAGGCTCGCACCATCTTATGAAGGCGCAAAACCCCGTGTTCCTCGTCAGCGCGCGTGGTGCAGGTGGGGAAGGCGGCGCCCGGTGAGCACGTCCATCCCGCGCTTCATGGTCGCTGCACCCTCGAGTGGGAGCGGCAAGACGGTCGTAACGTGCGCGCTCCTGCGCGCGTTCGCGCGCCGCGGCCTTGCATGCGCGGCCTTCAAATGCGGCCCCGACTACATTGACCCGCTCTTTCATCGCCGCGTCGTGGGTGCGCGCTCGGGCAACTTAGACGGCTTCTTCACCGACGCCCCGACGCTGCGCGCCCTGCTCGCACGCGGCGCCGCGGGCGCGGATGTCGCGGTGCTCGAGGGGGTCATGGGCTTCTACGACGGCATGGCGCCCGGCGTGGCCGACGCGAGCAGCTACCAGGTTGCGCGCGACACGGAAACGCCGGTCGTTTTAGTGGTGAACGGGCGCGGGGCGTCTTTATCGCTCGCCGCCGTAATCCGCGGCATCGCCGAGTTCCTGCCTTGTGCGAACGTGCGCGGCGTCGTGCTGAACAAGACGAGCGCCGCTGCCTGCGCCTACGCGGCGCCTGCGATCGAGAAGCACACGGGCGTCGCGGTTTTGGGTAATATTCCCGCCGACGAGGCGTTCTCGCTCGAAAGCCGGCATCTGGGGCTTGTGACCGCCGACGAAGTCAAGCAGCTCTCCGCGCGCATCGACAAGATGGCCGAGCTGGTGGAAAAGAGCGTCAACGTCGACCGCTTGCTTGAAATAGCGGCGACGGCACCCGATATCTGCGAGGAACCTTATCGGTTGGAGCCGATCGCGGGAGCGCGGCCCATCGTCGCCGTCGCGCGTGACGAGGCGTTCTCGTTTTACTACGAGGAGAACCTGCGCGCGCTCGAGGACCTGGGTTGCGAGCTGGCCTTTTTCAGCCCCCTGTGTGATAGCGAGTTGCCCCGGGGGACAAGCGCCCTCTATCTGGGGGGCGGCTACCCGGAGCTCCATGCGCGGCAGCTCTCCGAGAACGCGCCGATGCGCGAGGCGGTGCGGCGCGCGGTGGAATCTGGCATGCCGACGGTCGCCGAATGCGGTGGGTTTCTGTATCTGCAGCGCGAAATCGCCGATAGCGAGGGGCGGCGCTGGCCTGTTGCGGGCGCCCTTGAGGGCGTAAGCGAGAACGGGGGAAGGCTGTCCCATTTCGGGTACGTGGAGCTCACTTCTCAACGCGACGGGCTCTACGGGCCGCGCGGCACACGCATCCGCGCGCACGAGTTCCACTACTGGCAGTCCACCTGCCCGGGCGGCGACTTCTGGGCGCAGAAGCCCCGGCGCGACAAGAGCTGGCCGTGCATGACGACCACCCCGTCCCTGGTTGCGGGCTTCCCGCATGTGTACTATCCTGCGAACCCCGACGTTGCGCGCGCGTTCGCGTCTGCCGCAGCGTCGTTCGCAGAGAGGAGACGGCATGGCTGAAGCAACCGAAACCGCGCTTGCCTGCATCCGCGAGGAAGTCGAGCGCGCGTTCTCGTCGGCGCCGGGCGCCGTGCTCGAAGCCGCGCTCTCCCGGATTGCGCCCGCAGACGAGTGCGCCCGCGCCGTCGCGTACGCCGCGTGGGACTCCATCGCGCACCCCTTGGGGGGATTGGGCGACTTTGAAGACGCCGTCGCGTGTATCGCCGCAGCTCAGGGGAGCGCCGAGGTGGTCGAGTTTCCCCGTGCGCTCGCGGTATTCTTCTCCGACAACGGGGTCGTTGCCGAAGGCGTGTCGCAAAGCGGGCAAGACGTGACGCGAGTCGTCGCGCGCAACATGTGCGAGGGGGCCACGAGCGCCTGCCGCATGGCGGCGTTCGCGGGTGCCGAGGTCGTGCCCGTCGACGTGGGTATGGCCTGGGGCATAGAAGACGCGCGCATGGTGCGCGCGAACGTGCGGCGGGGGAGCGGCAACATCGCGTACGGCCCCGCTATGTCTCGCGATGGGGCCGTGCGCGCGATCGAGGTCGGAATCGCCGTCGCGTGCGGGCTTGCCCGCGCCGGCGTGCGCCTTCTCGCCGCGGGCGAGATGGGCATCGGCAACACGACCACCTCGGCGGCGGTGGCCGCAGTGCTCCTCCGGACGGACGCGCGGAGTCTCGTCGGGCGCGGCGCGGGGCTCTCGGACGCCTCGCTCGCGCGCAAGCGCGACGTGGTCGAGCGCGCTATCGACGCGAACTCGCCCGATCCCGCCGACCCGATCGACGTGCTCTCGAAGGTGGGCGGCTTCGACATCGCGGCGATGTGCGGTTTCTACCTGGGGGCCGCGGCCTCGAAGGCGCCGGCGCTCCTCGACGGGGTCATATCCTGCACGGCGGCCCTGTGCGCGGCGCGCCTGTGCCCCAACGCCTTGGGTTACCTCGTGGGCACCCACACATCAAGCGAACCCGCAAGCCAGGAGCTCCTTCGCGAGCTCGGCATAAAGGCACCCCTCGACGCAGGCATGCACTTGGGCGAGGGCGCGGGCGCCATGGCGTATCTGCCCCTTCTGGATTCGGCGCTGCGCGTGTACCGGGATGGGAAGACGTTCACGGCGACTGGCATGGCTGCTTACGAGCATTTCGAGGCCGGGAAATGACGGTAACGCTCGTCATCGGCGCCGCCGCGAGCGGCAAGAGCGCCTACGCCGAGTCCCTGTGCCTCGGGCACGACGGATCCCGCGTGTACCTGGCAACGATGGAGCCCTTCGGGGAAGAGGGCGCCCGCCGCATCGCGCGCCATCGGGCGCTGCGCGAGGGCAAGGGGTTTTCCACCCTCGAGCGAACGCGTGACGTGGGCGCCGCAGTGTCCGGGCTTCCGTGCGGCTGCACGCTTCTTTTGGAGGACGTGGGCAACCTGGTTGCGAACGAGCTTTTCGCGGAAGGCGGCTTGTCCCCACGTGACCCCGACGCTGCGGCGCGCGAGGTGCTCGGAGGCATCGAACGGCTCGCTCAGGCCGCTGCGTATACGGTGGTGGTCTCCGTCGACGTGTTCGCCGATGGGATGCGCTACGATGAGGGGACCGAGGCATGGAGGCGCGCGCTTGCGCGCGTGAACGCGGGCGTGGCGGCGCTGGCCGACCGCGCAGTCGAAGTGGTGTGCGGGATTCCCGTGTGGATGAAAGGCGAAGGGCCTACAAGGTGAAGATAGCAGAGGCAATCGGCGCGGCGTTCGGAACGTTCTCGCGCATCCCCGTCCCGAAATCGACCTGGACCGATTTCGGATCAACCCATGCGCTTGCCGCGTTTCCCCTGGTGGGCGTTGCGGAAGGCTTCCTCATGACGGCGTGGGGGTACATGGCGAACCTGTTCGGCGTGCCCGCGACCATCGTCGCGGCCGTGCTCGTGGCGCTGCCTGTGGCGGTGACGGGAGGCATCCACCTAGACGGGCTCTGCGACACCTCCGATGCGCTTGCAAGTTGGGCCCCGCGCGAACGAAAGCTCGAGATCATGCACGACCCGCGGGCGGGCGCCTTCGGGGTCATCGGTGTTGTCGTGTACCTTATTCTGCAGTTTTCCCTGTTCACCGCGCTGCCGCTTACGGCGGGGACGTTCCTTGCGCTTCTGTGCTCGCTCGTGTTCTCCCGCGCGCTTTCGGGGCTCGCCGTTGAATGTTGGCCTGCCGCGCGGGCGGACGGCATGGCCGCGGGACTCTCGCCTTCGAAGAAGCGCGCGGCGATCGTCGTGCCGCTTTGCGCTTTCGCTGCGGCTTCGGCTGCAGGGATGGTCGCGTGCGCTCGGGCCGTCGGCGCCCTTATGGCGGTGGCGGGGCTTTTGGCGCTCGCGTGGTATCGCCATGTTGCCCTGTCCCGCTTCGGCGGGGTGACGGGGGATTTGGCCGGATGGTTTCTGCAATGGGCCGAGCTCGCGATGCTTGCCATGCTGGTGGCGGGGGGCATGCTCCTATGATGCTCGTGGTAGGTGGCGCGCATTCGGGGAAGAGGGCCTTCGTGCGCGAAAAGCTCGGGTTCGCGGCGGACGATTTCGTCGACGCGGCGCAGCTTGCGGAGGGCGTCGTGCCCGCGGTTTTTGCCGGCCGTGTCGCGTACCGTGCTGAGGAACTCGTACGCACGCTCGACGCTGACCGGGCGCTCGAGCGGCTGATTGGCTTCGACGCAGTGATTCTGACCTTGGTCGGCTCGGGGGTCGTCCCTATGCGTGCGGAAGACGCCCAATGGCGCGAGCGCGCGGGGCGCCTGGGATGCGCGCTCGCTGCGCGCGCCGACGTCGTCGTGCGCATGACGTGCGGGATTCCCCAGGTCATCAAAGGAAACCTTGCCGATGCGCCTCGAGGGACGCTGGGCGCGGGCGCGCCTTTGGAAGTCATCTTCGTGCGCCATGGTGCCACGGCGGGCACGGAAGACCATCGCTACAGCGGGGCGGGCACCGACGAGCCCCTGTCGAGCGCGGGCGAGCGCGCTTTGCGCGACCTCGCGTGCGATCGTGACGTGTTCCGTGTTATCACGAGCGGCATGGCCCGCACCGACCAGACGGCACGCATTCTCTTCCCGAACGCGGAGCTTATGGCGTGCCCCGGTCTGCGCGAGATAGATTTCGGCGACTTCGAGGGGCGAAGCGCCGCCGAACTTAAAGAGGATGCGCGTTACCGCGCCTGGGTAGACTCCTGGTGTGAGACGCGCTGCCCGCATGGCGAGGGCAAGAGCGATTTCACCCGCCGCGTCGTCGCGGCGTTTCGGGAGGCGTGCGAATCGGAGCGCGCCCAGGGGAGTTGGCGCGCCGTCTTCGTCGTTCACGCGGGTACCGTGAAAGCGCTGCTCTCCGAGCTAGCTGTCCCGAAAATGGGATACTTCGACGTGCATACCGAGCCGGGTGGTGCATGGGCCGCCACCTGGGATGGGCGCTGCCTTCGCGACGTTCGCCCCGCTTCGGGGGGCGATGCCCGGTGATGACGATTCTTGCCGTCGCCGCCGGGTTCGCGGCCGACCTTGCCTTCGGCGACCCGCGCTGGCTTCCCCATCCCGTCGTCGCTATGGGGCGCGCGATCACGTGGGCCGAAGGCCGCCTGCGGGGCGCATTCCCGCAAACGTCCGCGGGCACGCGCGCCGCAGGGCTTGTGCTCGCCGTGGCGCTTCCGCCTGCGTGTGGGCTTTTGACCTGGGGAATCCTGCATCTTTGCGGCATGGTTCACTCCGGCTTGCGCTTCGTGGCCGAGGCATGGGCAAGCTATCAGATTCTCGCGGCATGCGAGCTTCGCCGCCAGAGCCTGGCCGTGGCCCGCGCGTTCTCGAAGGGCGGCCTTGTCGCGGCTCGCGAAGCCGTCGGGCTCATCGTGGGACGCGACACGTCTGTTCTCGACGAGCAGGGCGTTGCGCGCGCCGCCGTGGAAACGGTGGCGGAGAACGCGAGCGACGGCGTCATCGCGCCGCTTTTCTACCTTATGATCGGGGGTGCGCCCTTGGGCATGGCGTACAAGGCGGTGAACACGCTCGACAGCATGGTGGGCTACAAAAATGAGCGCTACATCGACTTCGGCTGCGCCTCGGCGCGCCTCGACGATGCGGTGAACTGGATTCCCTCGCGCTTATCGGCCCTGCTCATGATCGCCGTGTGCCCGATCGTCGGGCTCGACGCGCGCGGGGCGGCGCGCATCTGGCGCCGCGACAGGCGTCGCCATGCGAGCCCCAACTCGGCGCAGACCGAGTCAGCGTGCGCGGGCGCGCTCGGGCTGCGCCTGGCGGGACCCGCGGTGTATTTCGGCAAGCTCGTTGAGAAACCGACGATAGGCGACGCGTCCCGCGAAATCGAGTGGGGCGACATCGCACGGGCGACAAGGCTCATGCTCGCCGCGTCCGTATGCGCGCTCGTCGTCTTCGGCGCCGCGCGCGCGGCGGTCGTGCTCGCCGTGGGGGCGATGGCATGAGGGAAGACCACGCCGCGCCCCAAGCTGCCGGGGGAATCCTGCGCGCCCGTACGCATGGGGGCAGCTCGCAATCGCTCGGCATCGCTTGCGAAGGGGGCGCCTCCGACCTCATTGACTTCTCGGTGAACGTGAATCCGGCAGGCCCCTCGCCGCGCGCCGTCGCCGCAGCTTGCAAGGCGCTTTCTCGAATCGACGCCTACCCCGATAGGGAAAGCCTCGCTCTCGTTCGCGCCCTAGGGCGCGCCCAGGGCATTCCCGAAGATACTATCGTCTGCGGCGCGGGCGCGTCTGACATCATCTGGCGGCTCGCCGCGGCGGTACGCCCGAAACGCATCGTCGTGTGCGCGCCGACGTTCTCTGAATATGCGGAGGCGGCATCGTACTACGGTGCATGCGTGCAGGAGTTCCCGCTCTCCGAGGCGGATGACTTCGACGTGCCCGCCTCCTTCGCCCGCGCGATCGAGGGGCCGGGAGACGTGGCGTACCTCTGCAATCCGAACAACCCGACGGGGCGCCTCGTCGACCCCCGCGTGATCGATGCCGCGGCTTGCCGCTGCGAGCAGGTGGGCGCGCTGCTCGTCGTGGACGAGTGCTTCCTCGGATTTGCGCCCGACGCCCGCGAAAGGAGCGTGGCCGCACGCGCCGCGTGTTCGCACCATGTGGCCGTGCTCTCCGCGTTCACCAAGCTCTACGGAATGGCAGGGTTGCGGTTGGGGTATCTGATCAGCGGAAACGCCCAACTCATCGAGGGGATTCGTCGGGCGGGGCAGGCGTGGCCCGTCTCCTCGGTCGCCGAGGCCGCGGGCATCGCCGCCCTGGAAGACGTCGAATACGTCTCGCGCACGCGCGATGTATTGGCGGGCGAGCGAGCGTGGCTTTCCCACGAGCTCTCCTCGCTCGGGCTTTCCGTCGTGCCGTCGGATGCGAACTTCCTTTTAGTCCGCACGCCGGCGAAAGACATCCCCGAGCGCCTGTATAAACAGGGGGTTTTGGTCCGCACGTGCGACTCGTTTTCGATACTGTCCCGTTTCTGGTGCCGCGTCGCCGTGCGCACGCACAAGGAGAATGCCCGGCTTGCGATGGCGTTCAGCCGCGCGCTTCGGGCGGAAGGCGCATCGGGCGAAGGCGAACCCGACGAACGGGGCGGCGCTTCTTGCAGCGGCGCTATGGCGGGCGCGGATGGCCGAGGCTCGGCGAAGGAGGTCGATACCCGTGGGTAGGGCGAAGCCCATCATGATCCAGGGCACCATGTCGAACGCGGGGAAGAGCCTGCTTGCGGCGGGGCTGTGCCGTGTGCTTTCGCAGGACGGCCTGCGCGTGGCTCCCTTCAAGAGCCAGAACATGGCGCTCAACAGCGGTGTCACGGCCGACGGGCTCGAGATGGGGCGCGCTCAGATCATGCAGGCCGAGGCGTGCGGCATCGCGCCCGACGTGCGCATGAACCCCATCCTGCTCAAGCCCGAAAGCGATCACCGAAGCCAGCTCATCCTGGCCGGCAAGGCGCAGGGAGCCTTCGCTGCGAGGGACTACTTCGCGCGAAAGAAGGCGCTCATGCCGCAGATTTTGGAGGCGTTCGATTCGCTCGCGGAGGAAAACGACGTCATCGTCATCGAGGGCGCCGGCAGTCCCGTCGAAATCAACCTTGCCGAAAACGACATCGTCAACATGGGGCTCGCGCGCGCCGTGTCCTCCCCCGTGCTGCTCGCGGGCGACATCGACCCAGGCGGGGTGTTTGCCCAGCTCTACGGCACGGTCGCGCTCCTTGCGCCCGAGGACCGCGCGCTTTTGCGGGGGCTTATGGTGAACAAGTTCCGCGGCGATGTGGAAATCCTGCGTCCGGGTTTGGCTCCGCTCGAGAAAATGTGCGGGGTTCCCGTCGTGGGGGTCGTGCCGTATCTTACGCTCGACCTGGACGACGAGGACTCGCTCGCGCCGCGCCTAACTGCCCGCGAGGCGCGCGGCGTCATCGACGTCGCCGTCGTGCGCCTTCCGCATCTGTCGAACTTCACCGACTTCGACCCGCTTTCGCGCGTGCCCGGCATGGGCGTGCGCTACGTTTCCTCGACGACCGATCTGGGCCGACCCGACCTGGTGGTGCTTCCCGGCTCGAAGTCCACGGTCGACGACGCGCGCTGGCTTGCGGCTAGCGGCATCGGAGCCTGTGTACGCGCGCTTTCGGGCGCGGGCACGCCGGTGCTCGGCATATGCGGAGGCTACCAGCTTTTGGGAGACGAGCTTTCGGACCCGCACGGCAGGGAAGGCGCTGGCACCGCGCGCGGGCTCGGGCTCATCCCTGCAAGTACGGTGTTCAAGGAGGAAAAGCGCCTCGCCCAGTCGGAGCTGCGCATCACGGGCGCCCAAGGCGCGTTCTCGGTGTGGAACGGCATGACGGCGCGTGGGTACGAGATTCACGACGGCGAAACGACCGTCTCCTGCGCCCCTGCGGGCACGATTGGCGGCAAACCAGAAGGCGCGGCCTGCGGAAACGTGTTCGGAACCTATCTCCACGGCCTGTTCGACGAACCGGGGGTGGCGCTCGCCCTCGCGCGCTCGCTCGCGCGCATGCGCGGCCTGCCCGAGAGCGTCGTGGGTGCTGCGGGCGCGGCGTCCGCGGCCGATCACCGTGCGCGCGAGTTCGACCGCCTGGCCGACGTCGTGCGCGGAGCGCTCGACATGGAGTATGTCTACCGCATTATCGAGGAGGGCGTATGATTCACGTGTATCATGGCGACGGCAAAGGCAAGACCACGGCGGCGATGGGCCTCGCCCTTCGCATGCTCGCCGCAGGCCGCCGCGTCGTCGTCGTGCAGTTCCTGAAAGACGGCGAAAGCGGGGAGGCGCGCCTGCTCGCCGAGCATTTCGGCGTGCCCGTGTTCGCGGGGAAGGTGTCGGACAAGTTTACCTGGTCGATGTCGTCGGAAGAACTTGCCGCTACGTGCGAGCTGCACGATGGGAACCTCGCTTCCGCGCTTGCCGAGCTCGAGGGCGCGCAGGAGGGGCTGCTCGTGCTCGACGAGGCGCTCGATGCGCTTTCGAAGGGGCTTGTCGACGAGGCGCTCGTGGACCGCGCGCTCGATATGTCCGCGCGCGGCGTCGAAGTAGCGCTCACCGGGCGCGCGCCTTCCCGCAAGATCGTGGAGAAGGCCGACTACATAACCGAGATGCGGTGCGAGAAACACCCCTACAAGCAGGGGATAGGTGCAAGGGAAGGAGTGGAGTACTAGATGGATTCCAAGGAGATGGCGCCCGGCGACATCGAGCGGCGCAGCTTCGAGATCATCACCGAAGAGCTCGGCGGCCGCACGTTCCCGCCGCTCGAAGAACCCGTCGTGAAGCGCGTCATCCACACCACTGCCGACTTCTCGTACGCCGATTCCATCGTTTTCACTCATGACGCCGCGCACTGTGCGCTCGACGCACTGCGCGCAGGGGCCACGGTGCTCACCGATACGAACATGGCGCTCGCAGGCATAAGCAAGCCTGCGCTCGCGAAGCTCGGCTGCAAGGCCGTGTGCTACATGGCCGACCCTGATGTCGCCGTGGCTGCGCGCGCCGCGGGCACGACTCGCGCCGTTGCGAGCATGGACAAAGCTTGCGGCATCGAGGGTCCGCTCATCGTGGCCGTCGGCAACGCTCCCACAGCACTTCTGCGCCTCGCCGAGCTCATGGACGAGGGGAAGATCGCGCCCGCGCTCGTCGTTGGGGTGCCGGTCGGGTTTGTGAACGTGGTCGAGGCGAAAGAGGAGCTACTCGCGCGACGCGCGCCGGCCATCGTCGCGAGGGGTCGCAAGGGTGGTTCGACCGTGGCGGCCGCCATTATGAACGCGCTGCTCTACCAGATCACGCGCCCAGGCGGCCCGAAGTGACGGCGCCCGCATCTGCGCCGGCGCTGCGCATCTTCGCCGGCACCACCGAGGGCCGCCTTCTGTGCGAATGGGCGAGCGGGGCGGGCATCCCCGCCCGTGCCTACGCGGCAACCGAGTACGGAGGCGAGCTTTTGGGCGAGCTTCCGGGCATCGAGGTGCATGCGAGCAGGCTCGACGAGGCCGACATGGAGCGCGAGCTTTCCGGCGCGCGCATCGTCGTCGACGCCACGCACCCCTTCGCTACGCTCGCCAGCGGCAACATCCGGGCCGCTTCGCTTGCGGTGGGTGTACGATGTCTGCGCCTTGCGCGTGCGGCCGAGGCGCTGCCCAAAGGCGTCGTGTCGGTCGCGTCGATCGCCTGCGCGGCGCGCTTTCTCTCCGAGAACCCGGGTCGCGCGCTTCTCACGACGGGGAGCAAGGAGCTTGCTCCCTATACGCGCGTCGCCGATTTCTCGGAGCGCTTCTTCGTGCGTGTGCTCCCGCTGCCCGGTGCTATAACGAAGTGCATCGACGCGGGGTTTTCGCCGTCGCACGTCATCGGCATGCAGGGGCCCTTCACCCGCAAGCTCAACGAGGCGATGCTTCGGCAGGTGGGAGCCCAGTGGCTTGTGACCAAGGACTCGGGAACCGTAGGCGGCACGGCCGAGAAGCTTGCCGCCGCGCGCGACGTGGGAGCGCGCTGCATCGTGGTCACCCGTCCCGCCGAGGGAGACGGGGGCCTTTCGCTTCGGGAAGTGGAAGACGCACTCTTACGGGAGTTCGCGCGCTAGACGCTCGCCGCGCCTGCGCGTCCTCCCGCCCGCGAGGAGGAGCGCCCCGAGCAAGCTCGAGCCGTACAAGACCGTCATCCGCCAATAGCTCGAGGAGGACGCCCGGAACTGGCGCAAGCAGCCCTTCAATAAGTTGCGGTGAAATAGTGTCTGTTTTTGCTGCTAGATAGCATATTCAGTCCCTAATTCACCGCAACTTGTTGGTGGTGGCTTACTGGTAGCGTAGGCACTCCACCGGGTCGAGCTTTGCCGCGCGGCGAGCGGGATAGAAGCCAAAGATTACGCCGATGCCGACGGAGACGGCGAAGGCCAGCAGTACCGTGGCGATTGAAAAGCTCGGTGTGATTTGCCCGCTGGCACCGAGCTCGCCGAGAACCCCTGATCCTGCGGCAAACATCGCAAGAGCCCAGGCCAGCAGATAGCCAATCAGGACACCTAGCAGTCCGCCGGTGACGCACAGCGCCGAGGATTCGGCCAAAAACTGCGCAGTGATATCGCGACGACTTGCGCCCAGAGCGCGGCGGATGCCGATCTCGCGGATGCGCTCCGTTACGTTGGTAAGCATCATGTTCATAATGCCGATACCGCCGACAAGCAGCGAGATGCTGGCGACAGCACCCATGATGAGCGAAAACGCGCCCATAAAGGAGTTGAGTGCATCGATGGCGCTTTTCATGGAGGTCGCCGATACACTGTTGTACTCATCCTCCTCCTCGATGCCCTTCATCGCGCGCACCTTGGACTCGATGGTCTTGCAGAGCTCATCCATGTCCGTGCCCTCGGCGGCGAGCGCCGTCACGCTGGGGAATGAAGGATTCTCGTCGCCAAACAGGCCGGAGATGGTTTCGCGTGGCATATACAGCGTGAGCGAGCCCATGGAGTCGCTGCCGCCGTCAATCACGCCGACAATCTGCACCTCGCCGTTGGACACCTTGATGGTTTTCCCCAGCGCATCCTGTTCGTTGCCGTAAAGCTGATCGGCGCCGCCGCGGCTGATGAGCGCCACGCGCGAGCCTGATTGAGACTCGGCCTGGGAATAGGTACGCCCCGCAACGAGCTTTCCGGCCCCCACGGCGTCGAGCATGTCGCTATCGACACCCTGTGCCATGACGGTATAGCTTTTATCGCCGGTCTTGTACTCGGTATACGCGCTGTCGACAATGCCGATCTGCTCTATCTGCGGCACCAGTTTTTGAAGCTTCTCGATGTCCGACTCTGTGAGTTCTTGCGACGAATAGATTTGCAACATGCGTGCCGCATTGAGGCCCAGGCTGTTGACCAGGCTGTTTTGGATGCCGCCGATGAGCGAAGTCATGGCGATAACCGAGGCGATGCCGATGACAATGCCCAGGATGGTGAGCAGGCTGCGCCCCTTGTTGGCCTCGAGCGAGTGAAGGGCTTCCTGGATGAGATCGCGGGCGCTCATGCCATCTCTCCTTTCGGCGGGTTGGCGGAGGCGGAAATCATGGGCAGGCTATCCACGGCGCTGCGCAGGGTCCGCGGTGCATGTGGAATATACGCGCCATCGTGAATGCGACCGTCGCGGATGGTCACGGCACGGTCGGCCTCGGCGGCGATGCCGGGGTCGTGTGTGATAAGCACGATGGTTTTGCCGCGCTTCTGGAGCTTATGGAAGGTCTCCATCACAAGCGCTCCGGTAGCGGAGTCCAGGTTTCCCGTCGGCTCATCGGCCAGGATGATGGGCGGGTCATTGACGAGGGCGCGCGCGATTGCGACGCGCTGCATCTGGCCGCCCGAGAGCTCGGATATGCGGTGGTCCCAGTGGTCGACGGGCAGCGTGACAGCCTGCAGCGCGTGAACGGCGCGCATTTCGCGCTGGCTACGGGGCACATTGGTGTAGGCCAGCGGCAGCATGACGTTTTCGATAACCGACAGGCGCGGCAGCAGGTTGAAGCTCTGAAAGACAAAGCCAATGCTCAGGGCGCGGACTTCGGTGAGCTCGTCATCATCGAGCTCGGCCACGTTGAGCCCTTGCAGGTAATAGTCGCCCGCCGTCGGTTTGTCCAGGCAGCCCAGGATGTTCATGAGCGTTGACTTGCCCGAGCCCGAAGGGCCGGTAATGGCGACGAACTCGCCGGGTTCTACCGCCAGGCTCACGTTGTGCAGGATGTGGGCGCAACCCGCCTCGCTCTCAAAAATGCGGTGCACGTTGCGGATGTCGATAACGGGACGCATTACATGCCCTCGTCGTCAGACATGCTGCCCGAATCCGTGCTGTAGCCGCCTTCAGCCGTTGCGTCCGCTCCGGTGTCCATGACGAGGGTGTCGCCATCGCGCAGCTTGGTAACCGGCACGTTGGGGTTGATCTCGTTGCCCTGGTCGTCGCGCTTTACCTGTGTCTTGCCGACTACGGCTTCGTTGTCGTTTTGCGTCACGACGGTCACCTTCACGCGACGGGTATGCTTGCCCTCGTCATCGGTTGCCACGTTGACGTAATAGTGTTCGCCGTCTTCGGTCATGAGCGCCATCGTCGGCACCATCACCACGTCGTCGAGCTGCTCGGTCACCACCGATACCTCGGCCGTCATGCCCGGCTTCAGGCGCGCGTCGGGCGCCTCTATGAGAATGTCGACGTTAAAGGTTACGCTGCCGCCGCCACCGTTGGCGGCGTCGGAGTTTGCCACCGAGGCGATGGCCGTGACCGTTCCCTGGCTTACGATATCGGGAAACGCGGGATACGTGACGTTGGCACTCTGCCCAACGGCGATCTTGGCGATGTCCTTTTCTCCCACCTGTACGGTCACCTTCATCTTGGATAGGTCGGCGATCTGCATGCACTGCTTGCCGCCGCTCGTATCGCTTTCGCCCATGACCATGCCGCCTGTTACCGTGGCGCCCACCTTGGCGTTGAGCTCCACGATACTGCCCGAGCTCGGGGCCGTGACCGTACGACTGGCCGCCTTGGCGTTCGCCTGATCGAGGTTTGCCTGGGCCGATGCGAGGCTGCGCTGCGCGGCCGATACGGCGTTCGTGTCCGCCGATGCGGCGGAGACGCCAGCCGCTGCGGAAGCTCCATCGACGTCCGTCGTTGGGGTGGCCTGAGCGGCAGCAACTGCACGCTGCGCCTCGGCAACGTTGCGATCGAGCTCGTCGTTTTTAATGGTCATAAGCACGTCGCCCTCGTTGACGGATTGACCCGCCTGCACGTTGATCGAATCGACCGTACCGTCGACAGAAGGGGAGACCACTGAGGACGAAATGGGTTTGAGCTGGCCTTTCGCCTCGACCGTTGTGGTAAACGTGCCCTCGGTCACCATGTCGGTCACCGGCCCGTTGTTGCCTGCGGGCCGTGCGTTGATGGCTAAGGTCACGACAACGGCGATGAGCACAATGGCGGCCACGACGCCGGCCGCAATGCCGCGTCGGATGAGCTTTTTGCGTCGACGTTCGGCACGTTTTGCCTTGAGCTTGGCATATGCCTCTTCATCGGAAATCTCGGTCGCATCGTTCGCGCGTCCGCTCTGCTTATCGGCATGTACGTTTGTAATCAGAGGAATCGTTTCGGTGACATCTTCGAGCGTGTGCTCGGTATCATCCGGGCCCGGGGTGGTCGTGGGGACATTCGGCATAGCGTCTCCTTTATAGAAAGTACCTCGATAAGTATATGCGCCCACCGGTTGGGGTGGGCGCATAGAACGGTTTCTTTCGGAACTGTTAGATTGGTCGCAGCGGTTCCACGTTGTAGAAATGCGCGCGTTGCACTACGAGTGGACAACCACGCATAGGCCGACTTTGATGCAGTCGTGAAGTGCCTTGGCGTCTGCCAGGCGCAGGTTGATGCAGCCGTGGCTGCCGCACCATTTGTACGACTCGGCGTTATCGAAGCTCTTGTCGTTTTGCCAGGTGGCATCATGGAAGCCGATCATGTTGCCCTCAAACGGCATCCAGTAGCTCACCGGACTCTCGTATTTGGGCTTGCCGGTCTCGGGGTCCTTGGCTCCGATCAGGGTGCTGCCGCCGTCGTTGCTGTTGATCTGCCAGACGCCCTCGGGCGTGGCGTCCTCGCCCGGCTTGCCCGAGATAAAGTTGGCCTCCCAAACGATATTTCCGCTCTCGTCATAGTAGCGCGCGTGCTGTTCGGACAAGTCGACGTCGATATACGCCTTCCAGTCGGGCTCTCCCTTTGCGGTAAAGGTGTCGGCCTTCTGGGAGTACTTGATCTCGATTTCGCCGGTCTGCTTGTTGTTAATGGCGTCCTCGACCTGCTTGGCGAGCGAGCTGCTGTCGATGGACCAACCAAAGTCGCCGCCTTCGACGGCGCACTGCTTGCCATCGGCGCGCGTCCACCAGCGAGTGGAGCCCACGGTATTAAAGCCGTTGGCGAGTTCGGCTGCCCAGTTGCTGATCTGCGACGTATCGAGCGTTGGGTTGGCGGGATCGGCAAAGCTGATCCACTGCAATACGGAGCTGCCATCAACCTTGCCGGCATCCTCGCCGTTGAGCTTGAGGGTCACGTTGACGCCCAGGAAGTTGTTGGCGGCATCGCATGCGGCCTGAATCTGATCATCGGTCAGCGTTCCATTGAGCGGCTCATAGGCATCGTTGCCGAGCTTGGAAAGATCTACGGACTCGGCCAGCGAGGCAAGCTCGAGCTCGGCATACTTAATGACATGCTCGCGGTTGATTTTCTCGTTGGAGCGCGCCTTCTCGACGGTAAACTTGCCGGCCTGCTCGTCATAGGAGCTATTGGCCTCGAACGTGCCCGAACGGCCCTCGTTAAACTCGTCGATAGCGGCGCCCAGGTCCTCCTCAAACTTCTTTTGGTCAAAGGCGTTGGAGAGCATGGACAGGTCGACGTCTTGATCGAGATCGACTTCGTTGGAGGTAGCGGTTGTTTTGGTCTTGCCGCTTAAGGATTCCACAAGGCGGACCGGCCAAATAAAGGCTTCGTTGTGGCTGATGATTTCTTTTGCGGCAGCTTCGCCGTCGACGATGGGCTCATCGGACTCGGGCTGATAGGTCCAGCTAAAGTCATCGCCTGTCACGGTGAGCTTATAGTGCTTCCATGCCGAGTTGACCTTGGTGGCGGCAGACGAAGCGTTGGAGAAGGAGACGTCGACGCCGGCAATGGTGGTGTTGGGGTAGGCTACCTGCGAAAACGCTACGACGCCTACGATATAGACAATGACGATTAGACCCAGGATGACAAAGAGCGTCGTCTTTTTGCCCGACTTATTGTTCTCGGCGGGTTTGCGCGCGGGGCCGCGATCGCCTCGAGCGTGCGTGGGGGGCTGCTTGGGCGCATTGCCGTTTGCCTGGCGCTGCTGACGTTGTTGACGCTGCTGTCGCTGTTGGTTCGGGCGTTGGGAAGCGTTTGCCGCACCACGCTGCTGACCGTGGCTCGGCGCGATAGGACGCGGCGACTGAACGCCGCCGGTGTGCCTGCTCGGCTGCTGCGGATCGGGAATCAGTTGAGTTCGATCGTTTTGCGACATCGTATGCATATCCTTCGATTTTCGCCTTGCGGTTCATCGTGTTTTTACTGGGCTTGCATTATAGCGATTGCCCTGCTGTTTGTGGTACGGAAACGGTGGCATTCAAAAGAGGTGGGACATTTGTCCCACCTTTGAGTCGTTCTTTGCCGCTATCCGCATATGCCGCATTTGGCGCAGGCAGAAAGCGCGGCCGGGGCTTGAGCGATGCCACCCTTGGCCGTCTCGCGCAGGGTTGCCGGCAGGGCATGGCCCACCGAGAGCATCACGTGCGCCATCTGGTCAAACGGCACCAGGCTCTTGATGCCGGCGAGCGCGAGCTGGGCCGAGCTGAAGGCCGCGGCCACGCCGATGGCATTGCGGTTTTGGCACGGCACCTCGACCAGTCCGCCCACGGGGTCGCAAACGAGTCCCAGCAGATTGCTCAGCGCGATGGAGCTGGCGTCGAGTGCCTGCTCGGGGGTGCCGCCGAGCATCTGCACCAGCGCGGCGGCAGCCATGGCGGCGGCGCTTCCCACCTCGGCCTGGCAGCCGCCCTCGGCGCCGGCGACGCAGGCGCTCGTGGTGAGGTTGAGGCCGATGGCGGCGGCACAGTAGAGGGCGTCCATGACCTGCTCGTCATTGAGCTGCAGGTGGTCGGCCAGGGCCAGCACGCAGCCGGGCACGACGCCCGCGGAGCCTGCCGTGGGGGCCGCGACGATCACGCCCATAGTGGCGGAGCGCTCAAGTACGGCCATGGCACGTGCCACGGCTTCGGGCTGGACGACGCCCATCAGGCTTACACTCAAATCGTTGCGGCTGGTGGCATCGACGAGCTTAGCCTCGCCGCCGATAAGCCCGCCGAGCGAGCGCAGCGGATTGGCGATGGGGGCCGTGGTCTCCTCGCGCATGACGTCGAGCACGCGACGCATGGCGGCGACGGCGTGCGCCTCGCCGGTAAGGCGCCCCTCGCGCACGGCCATGACGGCGCCGATGCTGAGTCCCAGCTCCTCGCACGCGTCGAGCAGTTGCTCGCCGTCGTCGAAGACCTCCTTGGCCGAGACGCCGGGGGAGAGCGATGACGCCGAGCCGGGGAGCTCAATAAAGGTGGCGTAGCCGACGTTGTCGAGTTTGCGCACCATGGGGATGACGGTGTCATCGGGTGCGCCGTCGGTCTCAAAGACGGAGTAGGCCTGGCCGCCCACCTCGGTGCGGTAGGTACGGCAGAAGGCGATGTTCACGTGCGCGTAGGCGAGTAGATTCGTGAGTGCGGCGAGTACGCCGGGGACGTCCTGATGCGCCACGAAGAGCGTGGAGTACATGCCCGAGATGTCGACGCCGACGCCGTTGATGCGGCTGATGCGCATCTTGCCGCCGCCCAGGCTCTCGCCGCGGACCTGCGCCGTAGCGCCCGTGTCGTCGACCATGTCGATATCGACGGTGTTGGGGTGGATGGAGGCGTCGTCGCCCTTGATGTCAAAGTGATATTCGAGGCCCTGCTCGCGTGCGAGGTCGAAGGCCTGCTTGATATTCTCGTCGTCGGTGTCGAGCCCCAGGATGCCCGCGACGAGCGCGCGGTCGGTGCCGTGGCCGCGGTAGGTGTGGGCGAAGGAGTTCCACAGGCCAAAGGTGACCTTGGTGATGCGGCCCTCGAGCAGGCTGGCGGCCACCTGGGCGCACCGCAGGGCGCCGGCGGTGTGCGATGAGCTGGGGCCGACCATGACGGGCCCCAAGATCTCGAATGCCGAGGTCGTAGCTAGTGTTTGCGGCTTGCCTGCCATGGCTGCTCCTTCTATATCTCGTCGTCCCGAGGAGCGGGGCATAAGGTCGCCTGCTCGGACAGTCCTGCTCGCACGAAGAGCACATTAAGTGCTCTCCGGCTCGTGCGGAACTCGCGATCGACCTTATGCCCCGCCCCTCGGGACTAAGGATACATGGTTGGTGTTGCTGGATGGCAAAATTCATTAGCTAGGGACGTGTCTTTCCTTGGGTATCGAAACATCTTCACCACCGTTTAAATAAAAAAGAGGTACCGGTTGTTCCGGTACCTCTTATCGGTGCGTTGTTATTTGGCTGTGGCTTTTCTCGTTAGCTTACAGGCCGCAGGCTGCTTTGAGTTCTTCGACTCGATCGGTGTTTTCCCAGGTGAAGTTGGCGTCTTCGCGGCCGAAGTGGCCGTAGGCTGCTGTCTTCTCGTAGATCGGTCGACGCAGGTCCAGGTCGCGGATGATTGCGCCCGGGCGCAGGTCGAAGGTCTTCTCGACGGCCTCGACGATCTTGTCCTCGGCAACATGCGCGGTACCGAAGGTGTCGACCATGATCGACAGCGGCTTGGACACGCCGATGGCGTAGGCCAGCTCGACCTCGCAGCGGTCGGCCAGGCCGGCGGCCACCACGTTCTTGGCGACCCAGCGCGCGGCATATGCGGCGGAGCGGTCGACCTTGGTGCAGTCCTTGCCGCTAAAGGCGCCGCCGCCGTGACGGCCGTAACCGCCGTAGGTGTCGACGATGATCTTGCGGCCGGTGAGGCCCGTGTCGCCCATGGGGCCGCCCACGACAAAGCGACCGGTGGGGTTCACATAGATGTCGGCGTTGTCCCACGGCATGTTCTCGGCAGCCATGACGGGGGCGATGACGTGCTCGATGAGGTCGTCCTTGATCTTGCCCATGTCCTCGATCTCGGCGGCGTGCTGCGTGGAGATGACGATGGTTGTGACCTCGACGGGCTTGCCGTCCTCGTAGCGCACCGTGACCTGGGTCTTGCCGTCGGGGCGCAGGTAGGGCAGGGTGCCGTCGTGACGCACAGCGGCCAGGCGCTCGGCCAGGCGGCTCGCCAGGTAGTGCGGCATGGGCATGAGGGTCTTGGTCTCGTTGGAGGCATAGCCAAACATCATGCCCTGGTCGCCGGCGCCGATCAGGTCGATCGGGTCGGTGGTGGCGCCGGTCTGGGTCTCGAAGGACTCGTCGACGCCCTGGGCGATATCGGGCGACTGCTCGTGGATGAGGCTCATAACGCCGCAGGTATCGCAGTCAAAACCGAACTTTGCGCGATTGTAGCCAATGCGGCGGATAACGCCACGGGCAATCTCCTGCACGTCGACATAGGCCTGGGTACGAATCTCGCCGGCGACGATGACGGTGCCGGTGGTCACGAGGGTCTCGCAGGCGCAGCGGACGTTCTCGACGTTGGCGGGCACGCCGTTGGGCGCAATGTAGCCCTGCTCCTGCAGCTCTATTTCTTTGGCGAGGATTGCGTCGAGGACGGCGTCGCTGATCTGGTCAGCGATCTTATCGGGATGACCTTCGGTCACCGACTCCGACGTAAATACAAAGGACCCGTGTTGGGGTGGGATGGAACGAAGTTCTTCTGACATGATTGTCCTTTCAAAAACGTGTCCCGGCGACCGTTACCATTCCGCCGAGCTCTATATGCAAGGGCACATCATATCGCGTAAATCCAACATTCACACCCTTTCCGCACCTACTCATTGGGGACATCATGACATACTCATTGGGGACAGACTTAAATGACCAGCCAGGTGCTCATTGGGTAGTCATTTAAGTCTGTCCCCAATGAGTGGGTCGGTGCCCTTTGTGCGGAGGTCGCTTTGTTGCTTTATACTGATGCGGTTAGACATCCATCCTGCAATCGAGGAGATTTCCATGGCATCAGACGTTCGCGTCCGCTTTGCACCCTCACCCACGGGCAAGCTGCACATCGGCGGCGCCCGCACCGCTATCTATAACTGGGCTTTTGCCCGCGCAAACGGCGGCACGTTCATCCTGCGCATCGACGACACCGACCCCACCCGTTCCACCGACGAGAACACGCAGATCATCCTGCGCGCCATGCGTTGGCTGGGCCTGGACTGGGACGAGGGTCCCGAGGTGGGCGGCGACTTTGGCCCCTACGCACAGACCGAGCGCCTGGACCTGTACAAGCAGGCCGCCCAGAAGCTCTGGGACGAGGGCAAGGCCTATCCCTGCTTCTGCACCAAGGAACAGCTCGACGCCGACCGCAAGGCCGCCCAGGAGCGCAAGGATCCCTTCCAGGGCTATCAGCGCCGCTGCCGCGATCTCGATCCCGAGGAGTCACGCCGCCGCATCGAGGCCGGCGAGCCCTACGTCCTGCGCATCAAGGTGCCCGAGGACCGCGGCGACGTCGTCATTCACGACGCCGTCCACGGCGAGGTGACCTTCGACGCCAAGGAGCTCGACGACTTCGTCATTTTCCGCTCCGATGGCACGCCCACGTACAACTTCGCGACCGTCGTCGACGACGCCATGATGAAGATCACCCATGTCATCCGCGGCGACGACCATCTGTCCAATACCCCGCGCCAGGTCATGGTGTACGAGGCCCTCGGCGCGCCCGTGCCCACATTCGCCCATATCTCCATGATCTTGGGCGCCGACGGCAAGAAGCTCTCCAAGCGCCACGGCGCTACCTCGGTGGAGGAGTACCGCGACGCCGGTTATCTGTCCGACGCCTTCGTCAACTATCTGGCACTGCTCGGCTGGTCGCTCGACGGCGAGACCACGATCATCCCGCGCGATGTCCTGGCCAGCAAGTTCTCGCTCGACCGCATCTCCAAGAACCCGGCGACCTTCGATCCCAAGAAGCTCGACTGGGTCAATGCCGAGTACATCAACGGCATGTCCAATGCTCAGTTTGCCGACGAGATCATGGTCCCCGAGCTGCACGAGGCGGGGCTCATCGAGGGTAATGTCGAGTACGGCGAGGATTGGATTGATGCGCTTGCCGCCATCGTCAAGCCGCGCACCAAGATGCCGGCCGACGCCGTGACCGTCGCCGCTCCCATCTTTGCCACGGCCGAGACGCTCGAGTATGACGAAAATTCTGTCAACAAGGGCCTGGCCAAGGAAGGCATGGGCGCCATTCTGGATGCCGCTAAGGCCGCGCTCGAGGGCGTGGACGAGTGGATGGCTGCCAACATCGACGCAGCACTTGAGCCGCTGCCCGAGCAGATGGACCTCAAGAAGCGCGTGGTGTTCCAAGCTGTGCGCGTCGCCGTCTGCGGCAACATGGTGAGCCCCCCGCTGGGCGAGACCATGGCGCTCATCGGCCGCGACGACTGCCTGGCGCGTATCGACCGCGCCCGCACGATGGCGCTGTAGCAGCTGCGTAAACGCATGTATCCGAGCCCCGTTCACCCGAGCGGGGCTCTTGTTTCTGTAGACGTATGGGATGGGAGGTGCTGGGGCCATGGCCGAGCAACTTTCGCTGTTTGGTTCACCGGAACCTAAGGAAGCTCCGAAGTCCGCGGCTCCTGTCGCCGCTCCGGCGCGGCCCGAGCCCGCACCCGAGCCCGTCGCCGCCTATGCGAGCGTTGTCCTCGACATCCCGACCCGTGCGCTGTCCGAACCGTTTGCCTACGGCATTCCGCAGTCACTCGCCAACGATGTCCAGATCGGCTCCACCGTCCTAGTTCATTTTGGCAACCGTGCGGCCGCTGGATACATCGTCGACATCGCGCCCGAGCTGGCCAACCTGCAAGGCAACGACGCTCTCGATCCCGCGCGCATCAGGCCTATCGAGGCTATCCTCAGCAAGCCGCTCTTTACCGCCGAGGCTGCCCGTATTGCGCGCTGGATGAGCCGCGAGTACGTCGCAACGCTTTCTGAGTGCCTGCGCCTTTTCTTGCCCCCGGGTGGAAGCCCGCGCGTGGTCAAGGGCGAGGACGGCATGTGGACCGTTGAGCGCCCCGCCGTTAAACCCATCCAAAACCGCTGGGTCATGCTCACGCCCGAGGGTTTCGACTACACGCCGCCCAAGACCGCGGTCCGTCAGCGTCAGCTCATCGAGGCGCTCCAATGCGGTCCGGTCACGACGCGCGACCTCAACCTGCTCTACAACAGCATGTCGGCGACTATTAAGGCGCTCGAAAAACGCGGCGTTGTGGTGGTGGAGGAGCGTCGTGCGTGGCGTGGCTGCAGCGAGCGGATCACGTTGTCCTCGGCGAGCGGCAAGGCCCCGGTCGCGCTCACGAACGGCCAGCAGCAGGCGCTCGCGCAGATTGAGCGTGCTCGCCTGGACGCACACGGCGACGTGGTCCTTGTCGACGGCGTCACCGGATCCGGTAAAACTGAGGTCTACCTCTCCGCCATCGAGCGCGTACTCGCGGCCGGCCGCTCGGCCTGCGTGCTCGTGCCCGAGATCTCGCTGACGGCCCAGACCGTCGGCCGCTTCCGTTCGCGCTTTGGCGAGACGGTCGCCGTGTTCCATTCGCGTCTTTCTGCTGGCGAGCGCCTGGACCAGTGGGATATGGTCGCCAGCGGTGCCGCGCGCGTGGTCGTGGGCGCCCGCTCAGCGCTCTTTTGCCCGCTCAGCGACTTGGGTCTCATCATCATCGACGAGGAGCACGAGACCAGTTACAAGCAAGGTTCCAGCCCGCGCTACCATGCGCGCGAGGTGGCTGCCGAGATGGCGCGCCGCTATCGGTGTCCGCTCGTACTGGGCTCCGCCACGCCCTCTGCCGAGGCCCTCGACCGCTGCCGCCGCGGCACGTACGGCGGCGCTACCTGGACGCGTGTCGAGATGCCCGAGCGCCCGGGACACGCCGTTTTGCCCACGGTTCGCATTGCCGATCTGCGCCGCGAGTTCGCACACGGCAGCCGCTCCATGTTCTCTAAACCGCTGATGGAAGGCCTCGAGCGCGTAGTCGAGCGCCGCGAAAAGGCCGTGTTGCTGCACAACCGCCGCGGCTTTGCGCCGTTTCTTATGTGCCGCGAGTGCGGTTGCGTGCCCACCTGCAACCACTGCTCCACCGCGCTCACGTACCACGAGCGCACGCACACGCTGCAGTGCCACACCTGCGGATCGTCCTGGCGCGTGCAGCCGTATCCCGCGCCCACGAGTCGCTGTCCCAAGTGCGGCAGCCGCTACCTGGCAAAAATGGGGCTGGGCACGCAGCAGATCGAGGACGCACTGCACCAGATGCTGCCCGACGACGTCGCCATCATTCGCATGGACGCCGATTCCACGCGCGGCAAGGACGCGCACAAAAAGCTGCTCGAGCAGTTCGATGCCGCCGATTGTGCGGTGCTGCTGGGCACCCAGATGATCGCCAAGGGCCTCGACTTTCCCGAGGTCACGCTCGTGGGCGTGGTCAATGCCGACTTTGCCCTCAAGCTGCCCGATTTTAGAGCAGGGGAGCGCGCCTACGATTTGCTGGAGCAGGTTGCGGGCCGCGCCGGCCGCGGCGATCGCCCCGGCGAGGTTATCATCCAGACCTACTTGCCCGATGACCCGGTCATTCGTGCTGTCGCCGAGCACGACCGCTCGATCTTTACCGACTACGACCTGGACCAGCGCCGCGACGCCCTGTATCCGCCGTTCGTGCGGCTGGCCAACATCTTGGTATGGTCGACGAACGCGGATGACGCGCGGGACTACATCGGTCGCATCGCCAAGCTCCTCAAGCGTCGCTGGCATGCCGCCGCGCCCGACTTTTTGCGGGCGGGGAGCGCCGTGCCCCAGGTGCTTGGTCCGGCTTCGTGTGTAATCGAGAGAGCCAAGGACCGTTACCGCTTCCATCTGCTTGTAAAGTCGCCGGTAGGGTACCATGTCTCTGATGATATCGACGCCTGCCTCAAAGAGGTGGGCTCCGTGCGCGGCGTGAGCGTGAGCGTTGACGTCGACGCCTATGATTTGATGTAACAACCCGAAAGGATGGCCATGGAAGCCAACGGAATCGTACTGTCGCCCGACCCTCGTCTGCGTCAGGAGTGCGCCGTCATCGAGGAGATCACCCCGGCGATCGAGGCGCTTGCCGAGAAGATGAAGAAGATGATGTTCGACAACGGCGGCTGCGGTCTTGCTGCCCCGCAGATCGGTGAGCTCATTCAGCTCGTCACCATCGACTGCGATTACAGCGACAAGAACGACTATGACCCGTACGTGCTCATCAACCCTGTCATTGTTGAGCAGAGCGACCATCTGGTGCCGTTTAGCGAGGGCTGCCTTTCCATCCCTGGCATTAGCTGCGAGATCGAGCGTCCCGATCACGTTGTCGTCGAGGCGTATGACCTGGACGCTAACCTGATTCGCTATGAGGCCACGGGCGACCTGTTCTGCGTGTGCCTGCAGCACGAGATCGATCACCTGCACGGCAATACCATGTTCGAGCGCCTTAAGCCGATGCAGCGCATCAAGGCGGTCAAAGAGTACCAGGACGCCCTGGCCCGCGGCGCTCGACCGGGCGAGACGGAGTAGGTCCCACCGTCCCCGGTGCTGAGCGCCCACATATCATCCCGTGCTCAAACATTCTCGCTGCGCTGCGAAACTGCGCGCGGGACGATATGTGGGCGCTCAGCACCGGGGACTGCGTTTTCTTGGCTCGGTTCGCCCGGGTGCCGTTAGGCCAGGGAGGGGCGTCTTCGCTGATAATTGCTTTGTTGGAAGAGCTGCTTTTATTGCGGCTCTTTCTTTGTTTTGGGTATATTTGTTCTTGTTGAATTGTTATTGCGGATGGGCCGGGTACTTGGCTTTCCGCTGTTATTTGTAGCCGTCTCGGCTTTGGTTGAGGGGAGACGTTCTTTATGCGTATTGTGTTTATGGGTACGCCTGATTTTGCTGTGCCTTCGCTGACTTCGCTTGTTGAGGCTGGGAACGAGATTGCGCTTGTTGTTACTCGTCCCGATGCTGTTCGTGGGCGTGGTAAAAAGTTGGAGCCGTCTCCTGTTAAGGCCAAGGCGCTTGAGCTGGGGTTGCCGGTCGTTGAGGCCAATCGAATGACGCCTGAGGTTGTTGAGACGCTCCAGGCTGTGCAGGCTGATATTTTCTGTGTGGCTGCTTATGGCTGCATTTTGCCTGATGAGGTGCTGCATATGGCGCCGCTTGGTATTGTGAATGTTCATGCTTCGCTGCTGCCTCGCTGGCGTGGTGCTGCTCCTATTCAGCGTGCCATTCTTGCTGGTGATGAGGTTGCTGGCGTTTCCATTATGCGCATTGGACATGGCGTGGATACTGGTGCTTATTGTGCGCAGGCCTCGACCTCGGTTGCCGGTAAGCATGCTGAGGCGCTGACCATGGAGCTTGGTGAGCTTGGCGGCAAACTGCTTGCCGATATGCTTCCTTCTCTTGCCGATGGCACCGCCGTGTGGACTGAACAGGATGAGTCGCTCGTCACTCATGCTGCCAAGATTTCCAAGCAGGAGATGCGTCTGGATCCGCAGATGGAATCGCTCGATTGCGTGCGTCATGTGCTCGCTTCGTCCGATACCGCGCCTGCCCGTTGTGTGATTGCCGGCAAGTCGGTTCGCGTGCTCGATGCTGCGCCGGCCGATGTGTCGCTTGGTGAGGGCGCCGTTGCCGTCAAGAGCAAGCGTGTTTACCTGGGCCTTTCCGATGGCGCGGTTGAACTGCTTGAGGTTAAGCCCGATGGCAAGCGTGCCATGGCTGCTTCTGCCTGGGCCGCCGGCCTGCAGGGTGCCGAACTTAGGTGGGGTGTACTGTCATGAGTAAGTTGTCTCCCGCGCGCAAGCTTGCGCTCGATGTGTTGATGGAGGCCGATCGCCGCGGTATGTACGCACGCGACGTGTTGTCTTCCCGCGCTTCCGCCAAGGCCATTGATCAGCGCGATTCTGCTTTTGCCGCGCGTTTGGCGCTCGGTGTTGCCGCCACGCAGGGCATTTTGGATGAGTTGCTCGATCAGTTTTTGGATAAGCCCAAAAAGGTCGCGCCGCGCGTTCGCATGGCGCTTCGCATCTCGGCCTTCGAGATGCTCTACCTGCATACGCCTGGCCGCGTTGCCGTAAGTCAGGGTGTTGAGCTGGTGCGCAGCGGTGCTAAGTCTGCCGCGGGCCTGGCTAATGCGGTGCTGCACAAGGTTGCAGACAACGTTGAGGACTTTGCCACGGCATCCGACGTGGATGAGTCCGAGCGCCGTTTGGTTCGCCTTTCGCGTTTGATGGGTCTTCCTCGCTGGTTGTGCGCACGTATTATGGCCTCGTTCGATACGCCCGAGGGTGCGCTCAACTTTGCCGGCAATCTGGCGCCTGCGCCGCTTGCACTGCACGAGAATGCGTTTGCGACTAAGGCCGACCCGTATATCTCGCAGCTCGTTGCGCCTGTCTTCCCGGGCTGCCATGCTCCCGTCGATGCGCAGGTCACGGTTGCATCGGGCGTGTTTGAGCGTGCTGCCGCGGTTGCCTCGGACCTCAACGCTCAGCTTATCGCTACTGCCGCGACACGTCCCGGTCGTTGCCTGGAGATTGGCGCCGGTCGCGGCACCAAGACCTATGTGATGATGTGTCAAGCCAAGCGCGCCGGGTATGAGCGTCAGCATACCGCGCTCGATCTGCACGATCGCAAGTGCGATCAGAATCTCGCGCGCCTGCACAAGGCGGGTATCTCAGGTGTTCGTACGGTGTCGGGCGATGCCTGCGAGCTCAATGAGGTGCTCACGTCCTTTGATGCCATGCTCGGTGAGCCCGCTCTATTCGACACCGTGTTTATCGACGCGCCGTGCTCTGGCACCGGCACCATGCGCCGGCATCCCGAGATACCGTGGCGTCTGACCGAGAACGACGTTACGACTGAGCTGCCCAAGCTACAGCTGACGATGCTCAAGGAAGCAGCCGCGCGCGTGGCTGCCGGCGGTGAGCTTATCTATGCCACTTGCTCGGTTTTTGATGAAGAGAACACGCAGGTCGTGGATGCCTTCCTGGCCTCTCCCGAGGGCGCCGGCTTTACCGTGGCGCCGCTCTCCGAAGCCCAGATTCTGCAGCTTCCCGAGTACGACCAGGCCAAGAAGCTCGTATCCGTACGCCAGAACGATCGAGGCCTCTTCCAAAGCGTCCCCGTAAACGCCGACTCCTACGACGGCCACTTCTGCGCCCGCCTGATCCACAAGTAACTACTAAGTTGCGGTGAAATAGGGATTGAATAGCGACATCTACCCGCCAAATAGTCCTTATTTCACCGCAACTCAGAAGGTCGTGCGAGTGGAGATCGCAATAGCGGTAAAGAGTGGGAAAAATAGCCCCGTTTCATGCTTGCTGTTAACAAAAGTAGGGCGGATTACGGGGCTAGATTGGTGATGCCCGACCACAGCAAAAATGGCCTAAACAAAATCGCAGGTAGATGGCTTGTTGCAATTTGCAAATTACCGGAATGGATAGAGGTTGTCGATTCAGCCCCGTAATCCGGTAGAGTTTTGAAATGTTACAAACTTAGTATCAGCCCGAAATCCGATCTAAAGAAAAGTTGCGGTGAAATAGTTCCTGTTTGGGGGTGCGGACAGAAAGTTGGACCGCGGGGCGGTCCGGACTGGAGGTTCGCATGTACAGCAGGGAGAAGGTCGAGCTCTTCCTCCTGGCGACGGAGGACGGCATGGGGCCGACCGCCGCCGCGGAGTTCGCGGGGGTCACGGTGAGCGCGGCCAAGAAGTGGGCGACGGGGCACCTCCCGCGCAGCTACACCGGCGGGGGCTGTAGAATCGTGGCGAGGAAACCGCCACG